>CAIZOZ010000248.1 GCA_903934745.1 uncultured cyanobacterium | reverse complement strand
GGTGTGCAGGTGGTGTATGGCGTGATCGGCCTCAAAACCCACACCAAGGTGCCGCTGGTCGAGCGGCGGGAGAAGGAGCGACTGCGCAGTTACATGCACATCCGCACTGGTAACTACAACTCCAAAACCACAAGTCTCTATACCGATATCGGTTTGCTCACGGTGCGCGATGACTTCGGCCAGGACGGGGTGGAACTGTTCAACTACCTCACGGGCTTCTCCAAGCAACAGAGCTTCCGCAAGCTGCTGGTGGCCCCTGTCACCCTGCGCAAGGGCATGGAGAGCCTGATCCGCCGGGAGATCGACCATGCCCGCAGCGGCCGCGGCGGCCATATCCGCGGCAAGATGAATGCCGTGGTGGATCCGGCGATCATCGCCCTGCTCTATGAGGCCTCCCAGGCCGGCGTGCGTATTGAACTGGTGATCCGCGGCATGTGCTCGCTGCGACCGGGCGTGCCTGGTGTCAGTGAGACAATCAGCGTCACCAGCGTGATCGGGCGCTTTCTGGAGCACTCCCGCCTGTTCTGGTTCGGCAATGGCGGCGACAGCGAGCTGTTCATCGGCAGCGCCGACTGGATGCCCCGCAACCTGGACCGCCGCGTTGAAGCGATCGCGCCGATCGAAGACCCGCAGCTGCGCAGCCAGCTCGAGCGTCTGATCCAGCTCTACCTGGAGGACAGCGGCGCCTGGCACATGCACAGCGATGGTCATTTCGGCCAGCGCCAGCCCGAAGGGGAGCCGCGGCGGGTGCAGGCCACGCTGATGGAGCGCTGGCGCGGCGGCATGCCTAACTGAGCGCCGGTGCGATTGATGTAGCGAACAGCACAAGCAATCAACTTTTGAGCAAGTGCTTATAGGAGACCTTCAGTTTACAAACGACAGTTTTGCTGCTCCGGTGCTATGTTCCGCCCAAATTCATTTTGGAGGCTTGGGGTGATGGGGACACCTCTGCATTCCGCTCCCGATGTGCTGCATGCCGATGGCAGCAGCACCAGCGAGAGCTACGCAGTCATCACTACAGCTCATCCAGTCCTTTTGGACCCTTTGTGTTCAGATCCTGTTGCTTGCATCATTAGTGCTGTAAGCGATACTCAATCTGGCGCAAAATTGTCGGCCGGCAAGGGGGGGCTGAAAACCAAGGCCGCTGCCGCGCGCGCCGCCAGCCAGCGGGCCACGGGGCGGCTCAGCGCCGATTCGATCGGCTGGTATCTGAGCACCATCGGCCGGGTGCCGCTGCTCACCCCCGCCGAAGAGATCGAGCTCGCCCACCATGTCCAGGCCGCCAAGCGCCTGACTCAGGAGGTCGGCGAGGGTTACACCGCCAAGCAATTGCGCCACTTGCGCATGGGACAGCGAGCCCGCGATCGGATGATGGCGGCTAATCTCCGCCTCGTTGTCAGTGTGGCGAAGAAATATCAGAATCAGGGCCTGGAGCTGCTCGATCTGGTGCAGGAAGGGGCGATCGGCCTGGAGCGTGCCGTCGATAAATTCGATCCGGCTATGGGATATAAGTTTTCCACCTACGCCTACTGGTGGATTCGTCAGGGTATGACCCGGGCCATCGACAACAGTGCCCGCACGATTCGCCTGCCGATTCATATCAGTGAAAAGCTTTCGAAGATGCGCCGCATCACCCGGGAGCTGTCCCATCGGCTGGGGCGCCAGCCCAACCGACTCGAGCTCTCCCATGCCCTGGGCATGGCGCCGGAGGAGCTGGAGCAACTGATGGCTCAGAGTGCCCCCTGCGCCTCCCTCGATGCCCATGCCCGCGGCGAAGAGGATCGCAGCACCCTGGGGGAACTGATCGCTGATCCGGCCAGCAACGAGCATCTTGACTCGATGGATCGCCTGCTGCAGAAGGAGCATCTCTGCACTTGGCTGGCCCAGCTCAACGATCGGGAGCAGAAGATCCTCAAACTGCGCTTTGGCCTCGAGGGCAGCGAACCGCTCACCCTCGCCGAAATCGGCCGCCAGATCAATGTGTCGCGTGAACGGGTGCGGCAGCTGGAGGCCAAGGCGATCATGAAGCTGCGGCTGATGAGCAGCATGCAACACGCCGCCTGATTGCCGATTCCCCTTGGGTATGCCGATCGGCGGATGGAGTCAACAGCTGATCGGTTCGGCCCTGGTGCTGCTCTGGCTACTGGTGCTGGCGGCGCTTGCGTTCGGCGTGCGTTCTCGCTGGCCGGCCCAACCGGAATGGAGCCGCAAGCTGGTGCACATCGGTGCCGGCCTGGTGGTGCCCCTGGCCTGGGGGCTGGGCATTCAGCGCGGCATCGCCCTCGCGGCGGCGGCCATTGCCACCGTGTTGGCTGCTTATAACCATCGGCGCCGGCTGTTGCCGGGGATTGAGGACGTGGGCCGGCACAGTTACGGCACGATTGGCTATGGCGCCTCCATCACCCTGCTGCTGCTGCTCTGGTGGCCCGAGCACCCCGCCAGCGTCAGCGCCGGAGTGCTGGTGATGGCCTTTGGTGACGGTCTGGCTGGGTTGATCGGCGCCAGCGTCGCTTCGCCCAGCTGGACGGTGCTCGGCCAGCGGCGTTCGCTGCTGGGCACGTTGACCATGGCGCTGGTCAGCCTGGCGGTGCTGCTGGGTCTGATGCTCACCTGCCGCGCCATCGGACAGCCGGCGCCGGACCTGGCGGCGGTGGGCGGCCTGGCCCTGGTGGCGGTGCTGCTGGAGCAGATCGCCCTGCTGGGCCTGGACAATTTCACGGTGCCGATCGGCATTGCCTTGCTGTGGCACCTGCTGAGCCACTCCTGAGCCACTCGCCTGGGAATCTCAGGCCTGGAGCAGGGCTTCACAGCGCTGCTCCCAGTCGCGCTGGCTTCCCAGGCCGGCCACCAGGCGCCGGTCGGAGGGCTCCTGCCGCAGGCGCAGCTGCCATTGCTGGATCAGATCGGCCCGCTCCAGCCAGACATCAAGCACGGTGCGCTGGACCGCCTCCCCATCCCAATCGCGGCCCCGGGCGGTGTCGACGGCCCAGGCGAGCAGATCATCGAGCTGAAACGGGCGGAAGCCGGCAAAGGACGGACCCGCGGCCATGGCAGCGGCCTGGCTGGTGCGCTGCTCCAGATAGAACAACTGCAGGGGATCAGAAAGACCGCAGAACTGAAGGAGATAGACCATGGACAGACCCCCGGATTCAGACCAGGAAAACACGCTAATCGAGACAGGGACGTGTTTCGTTCAGCCCGAACATTTCACGGCTTCAACAGCAATTTGGCACTCCTACTTCAGGAGTGCCAAATTAGGCTGGCCCCATGGCTCAGCCGGCCGGGGACCGGGCTGGATGGGGGCTCGACCTACGGCCAAGGCTTGCTGGCCACGGTCTACTGGCCAAGGCCTGCTGGCCACGGCCTTTTCCCTGGCCAAGGCCCTTGTCGCCGCCGCAGCGTGCAGGCTCTGAAGCCGCAGGGGAAGCCAAGCGTTCAGCCAGACCCCAGTCTCAGCCGCAGCTGCGGCCCATGGCGGTGCTGGCGCCTGGGCCGGTCAACGTGATCGGACCAGCTGCCTTGCCCCGTCAACGGCAGCGGCGTGCGAACGGCCACAGCCTGTCAACGGCCATCGCTTCTGCATCGCAACCGCCTGCCAAGGACGCAACCAGGCGTCCTTGCTCAGACCGCCGCCAGTCGCCGCTGCCTCAGCTCACGCACGGCGGCGGCCAGCTGCTCCAGCAGCTCCAGGGTGGTGCTCAGATCAATGCAGGCATCGGTGACGCTCTGGCCATAGGTGAGCAGCGAGAGATCAGCCGGGATCTTCTGATGGCCCTCCACCAGGTGGCTTTCAATCATCACGCCCATCACATGCATCGAACCGGCCCTCACCTGCTGGGCCACGTCCTGCAGCACCTCACCCTGGCGGCGATAGTCCTTGTTGGAGTTGCCGTGGCTGCAGTCCACCATCAGCCGGGCCGGCAGGCCCTCGGCCGCCAGTTGGGCCGCCGCTGCTGCTACCGCCTCGCTGTGGAAGTTGGGTCCGGCTTTGCCACCGCGCAACACCAGATGACCATCGGGATTGCCGGTGGTGGTGACGATGGCGGCCTGGCCGTCTTTGTTGATGCCGAGGAAATGGTGCGACAGGGCCGCCGCCTCCATGGCGTTGATGGCGGTGATGGTGCTGCCATCGGTGCCGTTCTTGAAGCCGATCGGCATCGACAGCCCTGAAGCCATCTCCCGGTGGGTCTGGCTTTCGGTGGTGCGGGCGCCGATGGCGGTCCAGCTGATCAGATCGGCGATGTACTGGGGCACCACCGGATCGAGCAGCTCCGTGGCTGCCGGCAATCCCAGCTCCGCCAGATGCAGCAACAACCCCCGGGCCCGCCGCAGGCCGGTGTTGATGTCGTAGCTGCCATCGAGATGGGGATCGTTGATCAGCCCCTTCCAGCCCACGGTGGTGCGTGGTTTCTCGAAGTACACCCGCATCACCACCTCGAGATCGTCGCGATGGCGGTGCTGGGCTGCGGCAATCAGGGCGGCGTACTCCTTGGCTGCGTCCACGTCGTGCACCGAACAGGGCCCGACGATCACCAGCAGCCGGTGATCACCGGCATGCAGGATCGCCTTGATGCGCTCACGGGCCAGCTGCACCGTGCGGGAAGCCTGCTCGCTGATCGGCAGCTCGGCGTGCAGAACCGCCGGCGGCACCAGGGGCCGGGTTTCCACCACGTGGAGATCGGAGGTGGGGATCATGCGGCGAAGCTGGCAGACGGGCCGGATGGGTCAGCCTATGCGGCCATTGCGTCTCGGAGAGCAGCAACCGTTCTGCCTGACGGAACCAAGGTGGCTGGATGATCCGCTCGTTCCGATGTCCCGACACCGAACGATTGGCCCAGGGCTGGGCCGTGCCCCGGTTCCAGTCATTTGAGCGCGTGGCACGCTGCAAGCTCAGGCAACCGGAGATCGCTGGCTGCCTCGACGACCTGCGGCCCCCCCCCCAGGCAACCGGCTGGAAGCCCTGCGAGGCGATCGCGCAGGTCAGCACAGCCTCCGGATCAACAACCAGTTCCGCGTGTGCTTCATCTGGTCGGCCGGCAACACCGGAGGATCAAGGGTTGAGCAGCTTCTCGCAGGCCGTGCGGCACTACGCCGCTGAACTCTGAGCACGTTGGCCATGGGCCAGCCGTTGCTCTGCCTTCGCGAAGGCGTCATCCACCATGTCATCCCCGCACCAGCGGCTGTAGGCCGCCAAGTGGGTCTGGACGCTGTGGCCCATCGCCGCGGCCACCACCTTGGGCGGCAGATGAGATCACATGGGCCCGGTGGGCATAGGCGTGGCGGCAGGAATAAAGGACCAATCTTTCGCCCTGGGCCTCGTAGTCACACCTGAGCTGCATCCACAGGGAGCGGCGCCGAAGGTACTGATTGATGTCCCGAGCCCCATGCCCCGGTCGCATCGGCGGCAGCAGATCCGATGAGAAAGTTGCCTCCAGGTTCCAGGCGGAGGCCCACTGGTCGCAAGGGAGCAGACGCAGCGGCCGGGGCTTGGTCTTGCCACGCGCCGAGACCTTTTCATAGAGGCACCAGAGGCGACCCTGCCTCAGCTCAAGGTGCTGGATCTCCTCCGGACGCAGCCCATAGGCAGCAATCAGCTGGAAGCAGAACCGCCAGCGCTGATCGGGGATGGCTTGCACTATTGCCAGGATGTGCTCGTCGGCAATGGGCGTCGTGACCGTCCGCTACTGGTGGGAGCGGCCGATGTAAGGGCCGAGATCCTGAGAAGGCATCCACGACTGTCCCAGATAGTCCTGTTGCACGTGCGGCAGCCAGGCCGTTCGGCCCACTGCTCCGCTGTCAGGCGCAGCAGCGTATCGGCATCCTCTGACCCACCGCCGGTCAACAGATCCAGCAGGAGGCCCATCCGAGGCCGATACATGCGCTCCAGGTCGCGGCCTTAACGTCACCACTGCAAAGCTTGTGATCGCGGTAGATGTCCACCAGGACGGGCCAGGAAACGCCTGAGCCGGCCTCTGAAGCAGACTTGACCGAGGATTGGTTGGATTCACAAGCCTCAAGCTGGGCTTCCGGGAAGAATCGGACCAGGGCTGCATCGAGATCCTCGCCTTCCTGATCAGCCGTATGCAGAGCAACCACCGCCGCCGGCGTGGGCGGTGCTGTGGAGCCTGACCAGGCCGCGATGGTTGCCGACACTCCCGCCACGCCGACAGCCGAGACAAGGAGTGAGACACCCCCGCACCCAGCACCGTCTCCCAGGCAAGGGCCGCAGCCAGGTGAGCAGGAACGTGAGCAGGTCGCCCTCAAAGCCTGGCAGGCCTTGTTTGATATGCGCGATACCGGATTCGAACCAGTGACGTCCTGCTTGTAAGGCAGGCGCTCTACCGCTGAGCTAATCGCGCGTCGAGTCATTCTGCCCCCCGGCGCTGCGGGGGGCCAGCACCCTTGGCTTCAGGGGCGTGGCAAGCGGGATCGGCGGTGCTGGAGCAGACGCTCCTAGTCTCCGTCCAACGGCATCGGTGTGATGGCCAGCGGCCGCAGCCACGACCGGGTCACCCGCTTGCTGGCGCTCCCCTATGGCTTGCTCTGGTGGCCGGCCCTCGGCCTGGCCGGTGTCGTCTTCGCCAGCGGCTGCTTCCTGTTCGGTGGCCTCTGGCTCTCCCCAGACCTCGACACCATCTCCAACTCGACCCGGCGCTGGGGGCCGCTGCGGCTGCTGTGGTGGCCCTACCGGCGCCTGCTCAGCCATCGCTCCCTGTTCTCCCACACCCCCCTGCTGGGGATGGGGCTGCGCCTGCTCTATCTCGGTGGCGCCGTGCTGCTGTTCAGCGCCCTGCTGGCGCCCCTGGGCAGCCCCACGCCCGGGCAACTGGTGGCTGCGGCCCCAACCCTGTGGCAACACCAGCGGCCCTGGCTGCTGGCGGCGCTGGTGAGCCTGGAGGCCAGCAGCTGGCTGCATCTGATCCAGGACGGTGATCCGCTGCCGCGGCTGCCGCGCCTGCTGCGGCGCCATTGGCCATGCCGCCAGCTGCTCCACAGCCGCCGGGCGCCGCGCCGCCGCCCAAGGCGAAGAATGGCAAGGTGAACGGGGCGGTCTCTGCCTGGATTGATCAGGCCTTCAACTTGAAGGGCTTCGACTACCGCCAACGGGATTCAGTGCTGGATCAGCATCGATCAGAGCCCGATGTCATTCCTCTATGACGTCAACAGCAGAACTGGGGCACGCTTCTTCAGCCTTGGCGCTGATTTGGCCCCTGTGCTGGAACTCAGCTATCGCGATGATCGGCGCGGTGATGGTGACCCAGGCCCTGGGGTGATCCAGGCTTCTGGTGCCGTGGCGGAGCTGGAGCAGCCACAGCAATTCAAGCGCACAGACCAAGCGAATGTGTTCAGCGTTGGCGCCAGCAACGATGCGGACACACGGACGGCGGCCGTGTTTCTCAGTACAGAGGTGGTGAGTCTTGCTTCCACTCTCCACCGGCGAACGGTTGGTGTTCCTCGAAGTGGTGGATCGCACCCTCGCTGAGCTGGGGCCATCCAGCGCCTCAGTCGCCAGCCTGGGTGCGCGGATTCTCACCCTGGAGTCCAAGCTCATGCCGTCCGACGCTGGCCTGTTGCTCGAATCACCGAAGACTGAGCTGAAACTCCAGCTCAAGCTCCAGAATGACGAGCCCGGATTGCCCGCTTTCCTGGCCCGCCAGCAGAGCCTGTCCCCCCTGCTCGACTTCACTGGCCTGGGTGGTAGGAGCGTTGAAGGCACGCTGCAACTTGCCCGGGAGGCACTATACAACTCCACGGTGGGCTTTGATCAAGTCTTAGACGTCAGCGGTGCTGTGATCGATCCACTCACCGGAGCCATCCTGCAGCCCGCTGATCACGGCTATCAGCAAGCTGCGCTGCATCATTCGAATCTGCTCGCACCTCTGGCCGATCTGTCGATTGAGAACCATGGAGGCTCCAGCCGAGAACTCTCAATCCAAGCTGATGGAATCTTCGCCCCCTATGCCGTGGTCGATACGGGCAAGGACAGCCGCACCTATTTTGCTTTCCAGGATGCCAATCCCGATCAGCGCCAGCATTTCCAGATGCTGGGCGACAACATGTTCGGGCTGGAGGATCTTGACAGTGGTGGTGATCGTGACTTCGACGATTTGGTTCTGAGCTTCCATCCGATTGCACTGACTCCGTTCACCGCCGCCTGAGGGCGGATCCCCATCGCTGCCATCACTCCGTTGGCTCCAGCGGCCCGGCTGACGCCGCGGCCGCCAGAGCGGCAGACTCCGAAGATGCCACCGGTCAGCAGCCCAGGAGCCGGCTCGACTGCGAAGGGGATGACGGCCGCCAGTACAACGATTGCCTCCGCAGGCTGATGTCCGGCTACGACGCGATCCTGGAGATCGGCGCGGCCAGGGTGACGCTGGGGCCTCTCAGATCGGCAAGGTCCATGAATGGAGGGGATGGAGACCGGTGCTACCGACCGGTCAGGTGGTCTGGGCTGCAGGCTCCGATTGTCCAGCGATCACAAGCCGCAGCAGAATCGGGGCCAGGAAGGTGGTGCCGATCACCATCAACAGGATGGCGGCTTCAAGGGCCGGAGTGAGGATGTTGGCCTGGGTGCCCAGGCCCAGGAAGATCAGACCCACCTCGCCGCGGGGCATCATGCCCAGCCCTACCACCAGGCGATTGGTGGGGTCCTTGCTGGTGTAGGTCCAGCCTGTGGCCACCTTGCCGGCCACGGCTACCACCAGCAGGAACAGGGCCACCACCAGACCCTCGCGGTTGGCGGGATCAAAGGGGTTCAGCACCGAGAGGTCCATGCCGGTGCCGATCAGCACGAAGAACACCGTGGCGAACAGCGCCACCAGGGGTTTGACGGCATTGTCGATGTCGTGGGTGTGTTTGGAGGCACTGAGGATCAGGCCGGCGGCGAAGGCTCCCAGGGCGGCCTCGAGGCCGATCGCCTGGGCGGCGAAGCAGCAGAGGGTGAGCACCACGAAGCTGGCCACCGCTACATCACCGGGAGCCTTGAGTTGATCCACCACCCAGTCGAAGGCCGGTGCGGCGTAGCGACTGAGCACCAGGGCAACAGCCACGAAGATCACCGCCGCAGCGCAGAGCTTCAGGATCGGCCCGAGGGTGAAGGAGCCGCCACCGGCCAGGGAGACCACCACCGCCAGAATCACGATGCCGAGGATGTCGTCGAGCACGGCGGCACCGATGACGATCTGGCCTTCCTTGCGCTTCAGCCATTGCAGTTCACCGAACACGCTCGCCGTGATGCCGATCGAGGTGGCCGTCATGGCCGCTCCGGCGAAGACGGCCGGGATGAACGGCACGTGGAAGAGGTAGTAGAGGCCGGCGGTGCCGGCGGCGAAGGGCAACACCACCCCGGTGAAGGCCACGGTGCCGGCCTGAACGCCCACGGCCACGAGTTCATCGAGTTCGCTCTCGAGGCCCGTCAGGAACAGCAGCGAGAACAGGCCGATCTCGGCGACGGCCTGCAGGCTCGAAAACGTCTCGCCATAAAGGGAGCTGACCGCGTCAGGCGTCAGGCCGCCCAGGGAGCTCAACAGCCCGAGCAACGCGCCGCTCAGCTGGGCCTGGGCTTCGGGGGGCACCACCAGATGCAGACCCGAGGCGCCGATCACCACCCCGGCGACCAGTTCGCCCAGGATGGTGGGGAGCTGCAGACGCACCATCAGCTCCGCCATGAAGCGGGCTGCCACGAAAATCACGAGAAAACGACCAATCCCGATCAGGGTTTCCGTCACTTCAACCTGGTGGCTGCCGACTTCCATCAGCAGCGTGGGCAGAAAATCCATCAGGTGGGTTTGGGGGTGGAAGCAGTTTTAAGTGGAATCCAGGGCGATCGGTTGTCTTCCATACGTCAAATCCAGAGGAGACGGGGATGGCTCCGATCAGCGGTGGAGATCAATGCCGATGACCGATCGGCAGGAAGAGATGGAGCCGGGGGCCGAGCGGGCCCTGGAACAGGTGATCCAGAGGCTGTTGACGCGGCAACCAGCGCCCTGGAAACACCCTGTCCTGGCCCGGTAGCCAGGGATCCTGGTGGATCAGAACTTGTGATCGCGCCGGGCTTTCACCTAGTAGAAATAAGTGATGATCGAGTAGTTCGTCTGCTATTTGGCTTCGATCACCCGGGTGATTTCGTCAGCCAGTTCGCACTCCCTCAAGGGCGATGCTGCACGATCCAGGCCGGATGGGTTTTGGTGCATGCAGGCGGGAACTTGCCGGCAGGGAGGGCTGGTCGGCGCGGTGAAAGATTGAGATTTTCTGCGGCCATGGTGCTGCGAAGCCTCAGGACACCCAGCTGTCCTGAGTAAACCCTATGGTTTCGCCCATCACACCTTTCTGTAGCGATGGCAACTGCTTCGGCCCCTCCGGGGCCTCCGCCTTTCCGCCTGCTGAATCACATCAGCACCCAGAACATCAAGGGCGACCTCTTCGGCGGGGTCACCGCCGCGGTGATCGCCCTGCCGATGGCCCTCGCTTTCGGTGTGGCCTCCGGCGCCGGGGCCGCCGCTGGCCTCTGGGGCGCTGTGCTGGTGGGCCTGTTCGCCGCCCTGTTCGGTGGAACGCCCACCCTGATCTCGGAGCCCACCGGGCCGATGATCTTCGGGGTGGCCAAGGCGATCGGCCGCGAGCACAACGCCATCGGCGTCTGCAAGGCCGTGGTGTTCGATCTCACCGAGGTCTCCCACCTCGGCGTCACTGCAGCCCTGGCG
>CAIZOZ010000247.1 GCA_903934745.1 uncultured cyanobacterium | reverse complement strand
TGGATGCTGCACAATCTGGCAATCTGGAACAACGACCGGGTGCTGTTCACTTTGGTACCCAAAGATCGCCTGCAGCGCATCTGCGAACGCCTGTTTGACGAAGAGGAATTTCTCTCACCCCACGGCATCCGCTCCCTTTCCAAAGTGTATGAAAAACAGCCCTACACCTATACCGAAGGCAGCCAGAGCCAGACGCTCGCCTACAGCCCGGCCGACAGCCCGGTGGCGATGTTCGGCGGCAACTCCAACTGGCGCGGGCCGGTGTGGATGCCGATCAACTTCCTGCTGATTGAGTCGCTGCAGAAGTTCGCCCATTTCTATGGCGACAGTCTGAAGGTGGAATTTCCCACCCGCTCCGGCAACTGGTTGAATCTCTGGGAGGTTTCACTGGAACTGGAGAAGCGGTTGGTAGGCATCTTCCGCCGTGATGACCAGGGTCGCCGCCCCTTCAATGGCAAAGAAGAGACCTTCCAGAATGATCCCCACTGGCGCGATCTGATCCAGTTCAACGAATACTTCCACGGCGACAATGGCAGCGGCATCGGTGCCTCCCACCAGACCGGCTGGAGCGCGATGGCCTGCAAGATGATCAATCAGCTGTCCAACTACCCCGACGACTGACCATCGCCATCACGGTGCAGCACCTCATCCTGTTGTTGCGCTTCGATCCAGGGCTGCAGTGATTGCGATCCGACGATCGAATGGAGTGCTCCCTTCAGACGCTCCCCAGAGCAAGCCAGACCGGCACTCCGAACCCTCGGCCTTCCCCGTTTCCAGCTCCCCCACCCGTTTCTCCCCATGAGCTCCCCGTCTCCCAGCGCCGCCGCCGTCTCCGCCGCCAGCGGTGGTCCGAGCTTCCACAGCTCACCCCTGCCCGAAGCCAGCCAGTTGCAGGTGGCCAACGGCGCCCACTTCGAGGTGGTGATCATCGGCAGCGGTGCCGGCGGCGGCACCCTGGCCCGCCACCTGGCTGCCACCGGCCTCAAGGTGCTGGTGCTGGAGCGGGGCGACTGGCTACCCCAGGAACCCCAGAACTGGGATGCCGACGCGGTGTTCCAGCAGAACCGCTATGTGTCGAAGGATCCCTGGCTCGACAAGCACGGCAAGGCCTTCCAGCCCGGTAGCCATTACTTCGTCGGTGGCGCCACCAAGATGTACGGCGCCGCCCACTTTCGCCTGCGCCAGCAGGACTTCGAGGAACTCGCCCACTTCGACGGCACATCACCGGCCTGGCCCCTGCGCTACGCCGACTTCGAGCCCTGGTATCAGCAGGCCGAGGAGATGTATCACGTGCACGGCCAGCGCGGTGAAGATCCCACCGAGCCGCCCTGCAGCGGCCCCTATCCCCATCCGCCGGTGGCCCATGAGCCGCGCATGCAGAAGCTGGTCGACGATCTGCGCTCGGCCGGGCTCCATCCCTTCCACGCCCCCAGCGGTGTGATGCTGGATGAGGCCAACCTGGCCTTCAGCCGTTGCCGCAAGTGCAACTGCTGCGATGGTTTCCCCTGCCTGGTGCACGCCAAGTCGGATGCGGAGGTGCTGGGGATGCGGCCGGCGCTGGCGTCGCCGACGGTGTCGCTGCTGACCCGGGCCCAGGTGAAACGGTTGATCACCGACGACTCCGGCCGCACGGTGAAAGCGGTGGAGCTGGAACGGGACGGCGAACCGCTGACCGTCAGCGGCGATGTGGTGGTGGTGAGCTGTGGCGCCGCCAACAGCGCCCGGCTGCTGCTGATGTCGGCGAACGATAAGCATCCCCGCGGCCTGGCCAACGGCTCCGACCAGGTGGGTCGCCACTACATGTTCCACAACAGCAAGGCGATGGTGGCTCTGGCCCATGAGCCGAACCACACCGTGTTCCAGAAAACGGTCTGCGTCAACGACTGGTATCTCGGGGATGCGGACTTCGACTACCCGATGGGCAACATCCAGATGACCGGCAAAACCCGCGGCACGATCATGAAGGGCTATGCCCCACTGGAAACCTTCCTGATGCCGGGCTGGAGCATGGACAAGATCGCCGAACACGCGCTCGACTTCTGGCTCTCCAGCGAGGATCTCCCCGATCCGAACAACCGGGTGACGGTGACCGGTTCCGGGCAGATCCAGCTGAGCTATACCCCCAACAACCTCACCGCCTCGGCACGGCTGGTGAGCCGATTGGAGGGCATGCTCGATCGTCTCTATCTGCGCAACCACCTGGTGGAGCGCCAGATCTACATCGCCAACAGCATGGGCATCGCCGCCGTGGGTCACCAGGCCGGCACCTGTCGCTTCGGCAGCGATCCGGCCAGCTCGGTGCTGGATCTCAATTGCAAAGCCCACGAACTCGACAACCTCTACGTTGTCGATACCAGCTTCATGCCGACGATCGGCGCCGTGAACCCCTCGCTCACCGCCATCGCCAATGCCCTGCGGGTGGGTACCCATCTGGTGGAACGGCTGAAGGGTTGAGCCCACGACGGCCGGATCCGCCAGCGGCATTTCCCTGGCGGGCTGGGCCGGATCCTGGGGCAGGCTGGACCGAAGCGGGGCTGAAGGTGGAGATGCGCACGTTGGACCAGGCCCCTGGTGCCCCTCAGCCTGGGGAGCAGCGCAACCACGGGCCACTGCGGCATCCCGAGCAGCAGGTGCTGGTGGCTCTGGGCACAGCCTGGGCTCTGACCGCCGGCTGGTTTCTGCTCTGGCCGGTGCCCACCGAGGTGATCGGCCGTGGCGTGGTGATCGTGCCCGGCGGCGCCACGGTGATTGATGCGCGGGCCGAGGGCCAGATTCTCGCGCTGCCGCTGCGGGTGGGGGACGAGGTGAAGCGGGGCCAACCGCTGCTCCGGCTCTACCTGCCCAGCCTGGAGCAACAGCTGCGCCGTCAGCAGAAGGATCTGGCCGAACTGATCCGCATCAACGCCGATCTCGACCGGCGGGACCGGGACCGGTTGGTCTCGGCCGGGCGCCTGCGGGACACAGCCCTGACCAAACTCGAAGCCGACCGCCAGCGCTTTGAAGCCCTGCGTCGCATCTACGACCAGAAGGTGGCCGATTTCCGCCATCTGGCCCGCCGCGAAGTGGTGGCCCCCCTGGCCCAGGAGGTGGTGGCCAGCGAAGACCGGGCGATCCAGCTGGGCAACAGCGTCGCCGACCTGGCAATTCGCGAACGGGAGGCGATCGACGTCTGGGAGAAGGTGAAGCTGGACATCGACACCGAAGCCCAGCGGCGGCGCTACGCCATTAACGATGCCCGCCGGGCCGTGCGGGTGACGCAAGCGCGACTGCGTTATGACGGCACGCTGGTCGCTGATCGCGATGGACGCCTGCTCGATCTGCAGGTGGTGCGCGGCCAGACCGTCAAACCAGGGGAACGGCTTGGCACCCTCGGCAGCCGCAACGGCGCAGCCCTGCAGGCCGTGGCCTACTTCGCCCCGGCCGATGCGCGCCGGCTGCGCTCCGGGCTGGCGATGGAGGTGGTGCCGGACTGGAACGAGCGGGGCCGCTTCGGTGGCATCCGCGGTCGGGTCCGACGGGTCAGCCTGCTGCCCGCCACCCGCGAAGACGTCAACACCACCATGGGTAATCCCCAGCTGGCGGAGGCCCTGGTGCGCAACGGCCCGGTGCTGCGCACCGAAATCGATCTGTTGACGGCAGCCCCCGAGCGACCGAGTTCTGGCCGGCGCTCCAGCCTGGATGGCTATCGCTGGACGCTCAGCCGCGGCAGCAGTGTCTTCCCGATCCGCGAAGGGTTGACGCTCAAGGCCCACGGCTACGTGGAATGGCGCACGCCGGTGAGCTATCTGCTGCCGATGCTGCGTGATCTCACCGGCAGTTACCGCACGCTGCGCCAGCAGGAGCACCAGGACGATCGCCAACTCCAACAGCGAGGAACCCTGCCATGAGCATGGACAAAACCCAACCAACGCTCCTGCCGAGCGGCAGCCTGCGCCACGAGCTGCCCTGGCTGGCCCTGGCGGCGGCCTTCCTGGTGGTGCTGCTGCACGCCAATGCCCCGGAGGTGTGGTTCTGGTTCGCGGCCCTGCTGGTGCTGTTGCTCTGGCGCACGCTGGCCTGGCGGAACCGGCGCTGGGAGCGCCTCGAGGCCGAGGCTCAGGAGCCGCCCAACACCAGCGGCAGCTCCACGGGCAACCCGGGCTGATTCGGCACCGGCAGCAGCTCGCGCAGCAGCTGGGCATAGCTGACATTGGCCAGGGTGGTGGATTCGGCCACGCCCTCCATCGCCCCCGTCAGGGTGTTGACGGTGACGGCCACATCGCTGTAATCAGCCAGCCCCAGCTGATAGCGGGCGCGCACATCGCGGAAGGCCTCGCGGGAGGCGCTGTAGGAGGCGCGGGCCGCCACGCTCTGGCCGAGGGCAGCCCGATGGTCGTAGAAGGCGGCCTCAAGCCGCTGCCGAATCGCATTGCGCTGCCGTGCCAGGTTCTGATCGGTGCGGGCCGCCGCGGTGCGGCTGGCGGCCACGGCGCCAGCCGTGACACCACCATCAAAGAAGCGCCAGTGCAACTGCAGGCCGGCGGCCCAGTCGGCGCTCTGATTGAGCAGCTGGGGGATCTGGGCCGAGCCGCAGCAGCCCACCAGCTCGATCAGGGGCTGGGTGATCAC
>CAIZOZ010000246.1 GCA_903934745.1 uncultured cyanobacterium | reverse complement strand
GCTCATCTCCACCTGGCGCTTATAGCGCTGAACGTCGGCGGCGAGGGTGAGGCTCTCCAGCTCCTGATGGGCCTTGATCAGCAGCAACAGCCCCGGCGTTTCGTAGATCTCCCGGCTCTTGATGCCCACCACCCGGTTCTCCACCATGTCAAGGCGGCCGAAACCATGGCTGCCGGCCAGAGCGTTGGCACGCCGGATCAGGGTGACGGGATCGAGCCGTTCACCATCCAGACTCACCGGATTGCCGTGCTCAAAGCCGATCTCCACCACCTGGGCAGTGGCGGGGGCCGCCTCGATCGAGCAGGTCATGGCATAGATCTCCTCCGGCGGCTCCACATCGGGATCCTCGAGGCTGCCGGCCTCGATCGAGCGGCCCAGCAGGTTGAGGTCGATCGAATACGGAGACTTCTTGCTCACCGGAGCGGCGATGCCGCAGCGTTCGCCATAGGCGATCGTCTGCTCGCGGCTCATGCCCCACTCGCGAGCCGGCGCCAACACCTTGAGCTCGGGCGCCAAGGACCCGATGGCGACATCAAAACGCACCTGATCATTGCCCTTACCCGTACAGCCGTGGGCCACGGCATCGGCCCCCACCTCCCGCGCGATCTCGACCAGCCGGCGGGCAATCAACGGCCGGGCCAGAGCGGTGGAGAGGGGATAGCGTCCCTCATAAAGCGCATTGGCGCGGATCGCCGGGAAGGCGAACTCCGTGATGAACGGTTCGATCAGATCGCCGACGATCGACTGACTGGCGCCGGAAGCAAGCGCCTTCAAACGAATCGGCTCGAGTTCATCGCCCTGGCCCAGGTCGGCGGCGAAGGTGATCACCTCCTCCACACCCCATTCCTGCTTCAGGTAGGGAATACAGACGCTGGTATCAACCCCGCCGGAATAGGCCAGCACCGCCTTGCGGGCACGCGATCCAGGCGTTGAGGCCGGTGAGGCGGGCTGCTGGTTCGGCTGCGGGCAGAACTGCTGCTGAAAAGATGGCCGCTTCGCTGGCTGTGCCGACTGGCCCGTACCCACCATCACGTTGGCTCCTGGATCGAATCCTCCGATTCTCTCTCCTGGCCGGTCAGGGTCAACTCCGGGTCGACCGGCAGGGACCAGCGCCCCAGCAACAGCGCCACCATCCCCAGGGAAGGCAACAGCAGCAGCGCCCAGATCAACCAGTCCCGCATCGGCAGGGGCTCGCTCCAGCGCTGGCCGGCGGCGGCCAGGGCGGCGCTGATCGCCAGGGCAAAGGCCCAGAGCTGGAGCACCTGGCGAATCTTGGCAGAGGTCATGGACACGGGGCAGTAAGGTGGTGGATCGGTCCAGCGGAAGCCAGGCAGGCGGTATGAGCATTCTCGACACCATCAATCCTTCGCTGACGCGCTATCGCCGGGACGAACCGGCGCCAGTGCTGCCGCTGCGGGACGAACCCGATCTGCTCAGTCTGCTGGAAGCCAGTGGTCGGTTGGTGGCCGACGAGGAAAGCGCCAGCACCGATGTGAGCACCGTGGAAGAAGAAGAACTCTCGGCGCTGATGGGCGAAAAAGAGGATTACAACCAGGCCGACGAACAATCTGAAGAAGACTGGGAAGACTGAATCCGGCCGTTTCCATGCACCGCCCCAATGGCCGCCTTGCGGCCGGCCTGCTCGGCCTCGTTCTGCTTGCTGGCTGCCTGCTGAGCGATGCCTTGGTGGCCAACTCGATGCTCAGCCTGCCCCTGCTGCTGTCAGCTGGGATCAGTGCTGCTGTCGCTCGCTGGGGAGTGCCCAGGCTGCGCCAGCTCAAGCTGGGCCAGGTGATCCGCTCCGAAGGGCCCCAGGGCCATCACCGCAAGGCCGGCACCCCCACGATGGGAGGTCTGCTGGTGGTGCCGGTGGGGGTGCTGATCGGGGCGCTGGTGAGCCCCGGCGATCCGCGCTTGCTGGCCGTGGCCGCCGTGACCCTCGCCTACATGGCGATCGGTGCCGTCGATGACTGGCGCAGCCTCACTAAACGCACGAACACGGGGCTCACTCCCAGGGGCAAATTGCTGCTTCAAGCCGCCGCGGCCGTGGGGTTTCTGCTCTGGGCCGGGTTCGGCGGCTGGCTGGGGGGAGGTGTGCCCGGCGATGTGGCCCTGCCGCTCGGCTGGATCCTGCCCCTGGGGCTACTGATCTGGCCCCTGGGGCTGTTCGTGTTTCTGGCTGAAAGCAATGCCACCAACCTCACCGATGGCCTTGATGGTCTGGCGGCCGGCTGCGGCGCGGTGGTGTTCACCGGCATGGGCCTGCAGCTGATGCTGCGCGGCCATGGGGGCGATCCAGCCCTGGCGGCCTTTGCCGTGGCGATGGCCGGCTGCTGGCTGGGCTTTCTCAGCCAGAACCACCATCCGGCCAGGGTGTTCATGGGCGACACCGGCTCGCTGGCGATGGGAGCAGCCCTCTCCGCTGTGGCGCTGCTCAGCAACAGCCTCTGGCCCCTGCTGTTGATGGGAGCGGTGTTTCTGGCCGAATCGCTGTCGGTGATCCTGCAGGTGGGGGTGTTCAAGGCCACCAAGGGGCCCGATGGCCAGGGCCGCCGACTGTTTCGTATGGCACCGCTGCATCACCATTTCGAGCTGGCCGGAATCCCCGAGCAGGGCGTGGTGATCGGCTTCTGGGGTGTCAGCCTGGTATCGGTGCTGCTGGGCCTGGTGCTGCTGCCCTGAGCGGTCAGCCCCAGGCCCGATCGGCGGTCACCCCATCCCCGACGACAGGAGTTCAGTCATGGCGTACTTCACCTGGAGAGAAGCGGGCCTCACTGCCGATTGCGCCAGCCTTGATTCGATGGCGGCCCGTTTCGAAGAAGCCGCAGCCCTCATGCGTCGCCTGGCCGCCGAAGGTTTCCAGCTGGAGCGAGACAGCCTCGGCCAGCGCATCACCCACCCGGATCCGGCCGTGTTCGAGGCCTATGGCTTCATCAACGAGGAAACGGCCGAGCGGCAATTGACCGTGTTCCCCTGAGCCTCAGCGCCGCAGCAGACCCACCACCCAGACCGCCACGAAACCCAGAGACGACAGGCCCAGATAGATCAGGGTCCAGGTCTGGAGATCGGCCAGCTCCAGGCCGAACGGCAAGGCGCCGCCAGCGGCATCGCCAGCGGTCTGCAGGGCCAGGGGCAGGCTCAGGGCGGAACGAAGCATGGCGGCACGCTACGTGAAGCCCCGCCGGCCAGCGGCCCGCAGGGCAGGATCGGGTGGTTGGTGATCGTCCCATGACATCCGAATCAGCCTCCTTTCCCCGCACGCTGATGTTGCTGGGCAGCGGTGAACTGGGTAAGGAGGTGGCGATCGCTGCCCAGCGACTGGGCTGCCACGTGATCGCCGTTGACCGCTATCCGGGGGCGCCAGCGATGCAGGTGGCCGATCAGGCTGAGGTGGTGGCGATGACAGATCCGGAGGCCCTCAAAGCCGTGGTGCGTCGCCACCAGCCGGATCTGGTGATTCCCGAGATCGAGGCTCTGGCCGTAGATGCCCTGGTGGAGCTGGAGAGCGAGGGCATCACCGTCATCCCCACGGCGCGGGCCACGGCCATGACCATGAACCGCGACCGCATCCGCGACCTGGCGGCTGGGCCGCTGGGCCTGCGCACGGCCCGCTTTGCCTATGCCGAAAGTGCCGCCGAGCTGGCCGCCGCCGCCGCACCGCTGGGCTGGCCCGTGGTGGTTAAACCAGTGATGAGCTCCTCAGGCAAAGGTCAGAGCCTGGTGCTGGAACCAGAGCAGATCGGCGCCGCCTGGCAGGCGGCCATGGCCGGAGCCCGCGGCGAAGGAGCCCGGGTGATCGTTGAGGAGTTCCTGCGCTTTGAGCTGGAGATCACCCTGCTGACCGTGAAGCCATGGGATGGCCCCACCCTGTTCTGTCCGCCGATCGGTCACATCCAGGAACGGGGCGACTACCAATGCAGCTGGCAGCCGGCCGTGCTGGGACCCAGCCAGCTGCAGGCCGCCCAGGCGATGGCCCGGCGGGTCACCGACGAGCTGGGCGGTGCTGGCCTGTTCGGGGTGGAGTTCTTCCTCTGTGGCAGCCCCGGCCAGGAGGAGGTGGTGTTCTCGGAGCTCTCCCCCCGCCCCCATGACACGGGCCTGGTCACCTTGGTGGGTCAGAACCTGAGTGAATTCGAACTGCACCTGCGCGCTGTGCTCGGGCTGCCGATCCCGGCGATCCGCGGCCTGGGCCCAGCCGCCAGCCGCGTGATCCTGGCCGAAGCTGCTGGCAGCACCGTGCACTACGAAGGAGTCGCCGCTGCCCTGGCCATCCCCGAAACCCAGGTGCTCCTGTTTGGCAAGCCCGAGGCCAGGCCCCTGCGGCGCATGGGCGTCGCCCTGGCCCGCGGCGACGATGAAGGGCAGGCCCGAGCGCGCGCCGATGCCGCCGCCGGCCATATCCGGGTGCGTGCCAGCCGTTAAACCCGCCGACACCCCTGGCCTGGACAATCTTCAGGCCGTAAGGTGCACCCAGCCAGGAGAACGATGGGCAAGGCTGTTTCCCGTCCGTCAGTCCCGACCCCATCGCTCACCAAGCGCTCCCGGGATCATCACGGCCGCTCTGGGTCCGAACCCTTGTCCAACGCCGTGCCAGAACTGCTGGCGCGGCGGCAATCCACTCCGCCACCCAAACAACGCCGCAGGCGAGGGTTGTTCACCTTCGCGCTCGGGGTAGCGCTCGGCTATGGGCTGGCCAGCCCCTACAGCCAGCAGCTGTTCCACTTGGCCAGCCAGCAGCTGCCCCAAATCACCAGACAGCTGCTGGCTGGCCTGAGTCGCGCGCCTCAAGGCCTGGCCGCGATGGTCAATCCCCTCAGCTTCCGCCAGCACCGCGTGTTGATCCTGGGCCGCGACAACGTGGCTGACAACACGGACGTGATGTTCACGGTCGAGGTGAAAAAGGACATCACCCAGATCACCCAGGTGCCCCGCGACACCTACGTCGAATCCGAAAAACTGGGTACGGTCAAGGCCAATGCCCTGTTCGAGCTTGGCGGCATGGATAGCGCCAAGGCTGAGGTGTCCAAACTGGTGGGCGCTCCGGTGGATCGCCATCTGAAGCTGAATCTCAACGCTGTGGCCAAGGTGGCCGACGCCCTCGGTGGTGTGGAGGTGGACGTGCCAAAGCGGATGTACTACGTGGACAATTCTCAGGGTCTGTACATTGATCTACAACCAGGATTGCAGAACCTCAAAGGTGAAAATCTCGAAGGATTTTTGCGCTTCCGCCACGACGAATTTGGTGATCTCGGCCGGATGGAACGGCAGCGGCTGGTGCTGGCCAAGGTGTTCGAAAAAATGGCCCAGCCCAGCACAATCACCAAGTTGCCAGCCCTACTGAAAATCGCCGGCGATGACATCCTCACTGATCTCTCGCCGCTTGAGCTCACCCAGTTGATGAGCGCCATGGCCCACACCAAGCTCAGCACCAGCCGTCTACCCGGCAGGCTGTACTGGGAGAACGATCTCAGCTACTGGATGCCAAACTCCAACACCCTGCATCCAACCGGCAACGGCGAAGAGCCCAGCAACTGAACCGCAAAGACTGAACCGCAAAGGCCCAGCCAGTGGCCAGGCTATGGACGCGACACCCGCACCAGGGCCATCTCGTCATCACCCCAGCCTGAAGGGGGCAGCAAGCTGGGCGCGCCCGGCGCTGGGCGCACAGCCGATCCGGCCGCAAAGGCACCGTTAACCCAGGCCAGCAACAGGCCCCGCAAAGGTCCACCGGCCGTGTCCTGGGGGCCACGCAGGTTGAAATGATCGCCGCCAGCCACCAGCACCAGGTCGTGACCACCAGGCGTGGAGGATCGGAAGGGATCAATCGCCTCCGGATCCGCAGGCACCACCCAGTCCTGGCTGCCGCTCACCAACAGCACCCGCGCCTGCAAGCCGATCGACGCCCCAGGCGCAAACAGCAAATTGAGCGGCGGACTGACCGCCGCCACCGCGATCACGCGTGGATCCACCAACCCGGCGCGATCGGCCGCATCCAGAAAGCTGCACTGCAGCACCCAGCTGAGATTGCGAGCTGGATCATCAAGGCTGCTGCAGCGCTGCTTCAGCAATTGGGAGCTGGGCGTCGCCCCCGCCAACTGCAGGGCCGTGGTGGCACCCCAGGAATGGCCGATCACCACGACGCGCTCAGCTTGAACGCCTTTCAGACCGGCAATGCGGCCATCCGCCACGGCATCGATCACCGCCGAAACATCCAGCGGCCGCAGCTTCAGCTCCTCCGGACCTGGGGGTGGGGCACTACCGGAAAGCATGGCCTGCTGCTGGCTGCTGTCACTGCCGGGATGGAAGGGCAACACCACCGTGTAGCCGTTGCTGGCCAGCTGACGGGCCCAACCCTCGAAACTGGTGGGGCCATCCCAGAGGCCATGGGAAATGATCACAAGCTGGCCATTGCCCCCCTGCGCTGGCCGGATCACTTCCAGCTCCAGGGGAGCAGGGCGGTGCTTCACCACCACACTGGCCTTGCTCTGCAGCGGCACCAGGGGACCGAGGGCCAGCAGCTTCGGATCAACAGCCACCGCCGAGAGGCTGGTGATCAGCTGCCGCGCCTCCGATTGCTGGCGCTTGAGCCGGGTGAGACCTCGCACCGCCGGCTCGAAATCGAGGGTGGCCGTATGGCCTGGCAACGCCTGAATCAAGCCGAGCAGCGTCAACTCACCATTGACCTTGGCCTTCTCCAGAGCCTCGTTGAGCTGCTCGCCATTCACCTTGGTCGGCAGGCCATCAATTTTGCCCAGAATCGAAGCCACCAGCAGGGCCTGCTCAAACAGGGGGGTACCGGCGGAATTGGCCACCAGCTTCTTGACCCGCAACGGCAAGGGGGTGTCGAACAGCTGCTCCAGCTGGCGACCCAGAGCGCCGTTGCTGGCCCGATCCAGCTCGGCCAGATCACTGTTGCCCTGCTGGAGCAGCTGACGGCTGCCGAGCTCACTCACCTTGATGCTGAAGTAGGTCTCAAGCAGGGGCAGCCGCAGCTGGATCTCTTCCAGGGCGTGGGCCGGACGGCCACAAAGGGGCGAGGCGCTGATCAGAGCCAGCAGGCCACAGGTCAGGGCCCGACCACCAGGAAAACTGATCCGCAAGATGCCGGCAGGGAAAGAGGCCTTCAGGCTCGCATGAACTCGGGGGGAGGGGAAGCGGGCCGCCAGATCTGCAGCCAAAGGCTCAGGCCACCACCGCCTCGGGCGGGTGCTGGGCCAAGACCTGCTTCAGATACCGGCCCGTATGGCTGGTGGGATGCTCCGCCACCTCCTCCGGCGTACCGCAGGCCACCAGCTCGCCACCCTTATCGCCCCCTTCGGGACCGAGATCGACGATCCAGTCGGCGCAGCGGATCACATCGAGGTTGTGTTCAATCACCAGGATCGAGTTGCCCTTGTCCACCAGGCGTTGCATCACATCCATCAGTTTGTGGACGTCGTAGAAGCTCAGACCGGTGGTGGGCTCGTCGATCAGATAGAGGGTCTTGCCGGTGGCCCGCTTCGAGAGCTCGGTGGCCAGCTTCACCCGCTGGGCCTCACCGCCGGAGAGGGTGGGGGCCGGCTGGCCCAGCTTGATGTAACCCAGACCCACATCCACCAAGGTGCGCAGCCGATCGGCCGCCTGGGGAATGGCACTGAACTCGTCGGCGGCCTGTTCCACCGTCATCTCCAACACATCGGCGATCGTGTGGCCGCGATAGGTGACTTGCAGGGTCTCACGGTTATAACGAGCCCCCTTGCAGACATCACACTGCACATAGACATCTGGCAGGAAGTTCATCTCGATCACATTCACCCCCTGGCCACTGCAGGCCTCGCAGCGCCCGCCTTTGACATTGAAGCTGAACTGTCCCACTTGGTAGCCGCGGGCCTTGGCCTCCACCGTGGCGGCGAACACCTGGCGGATCGGATCAAAGGCGCCGGTGTAGGTGGCCGGATTGGAGCGGGGGGTGCGGCCGATCGGCGACTGATCGATCACGATCACCTTGTCGATCGCCTTGATGCCCCGCAGTTCCCCCAGACCGGCGGGGAACGGCACCTTCAGGCCCAGCTGATGCTCCAGAGCCGGATGCAGCAGCTCATTCACCAAGGTGCTCTTGCCGCTGCCGCTCACCCCCGTGACGCAGACCAGCCGGCCGAGAGGGATCTCCACATCAACGCCGACAAGGTTGTTGCGGCTGCAATTGACCAGGGTGAGCCGACGACTGCCGGCATCGCGGCGCTGGGCCGGGGTGGGGATCGAGCGGCGACCACTGAGATAGGCACCGGTGAGCGAATCTTCTGCCGCCAGCAAGTCCTCAAACGAACCTTGAGCGACGATGTGGCCGCCATGCACGCCGGCGCCGGGGCCGATGTCCACCAGGTAGTCGGCGGCGCGGATCGTGTCCTCGTCGTGTTCCACCACGATCAGGGTGTTACCCAGGTCGCGCAGTTTGATCAGGGTGGCCAGCAGCCGATCGTTGTCGCGTTGATGCAAGCCAATGCTGGGTTCATCCAGCACGTAGAGCACGCCGGTGAGGCCGGCGCCGATCTGGGTGGCCAGGCGGATGCGCTGGGCCTCGCCGCCACTGAGGGTCATGGCGGGTCGATCCAGACTGAGGTAGTCGAGGCCCACATCCAGCAGGAACTTCAGCCGCATGCGGATCTCGCGCAGCACCAGATCACCGATCTGGATCTGGCGTGGATTGAGCAGCGGGCCGGCCTGTTCGCTGGCCCCCACTCCCATCAGCGCCTCGATGCGACGCAGGCTGTCACCCACACTCACCGCCGTGAGCTCATGGATGGCATAAGGGCCCACTTTCACGGCCAGGGCTTCGGGTCGCAGCCGCAGGCCACGGCAACTGGCGCAGGGCACCAGTTCGAGAAACTTCTCCAGCTTCTGGCGGATCGATTCGCCACTGGCATCCCGCAGCTGACGTTCCAGGATCGGCAGGATGCCCTCGAACGGCCGTTCATGGGTTTGCCCCTTGCGGTAACGGCTGTCGGCCTGAATCGAAATCGGTTCCTGGCTGCCGTGCAGCAGCACCTGATGCTGCTCGGCGCTGAGCTTGTTCCAGGGCGTCTTGAGCTCGAACCCGAAAGCCTCGCCGACCGAATAGAGCAGGGAGAAGTAATAGGAGTTGTCCTTGTCGCTCCAGGGGGCAATCGCCGCATAGACCGGCAGGCTGGGATCGGGCACCACCCGTTCGGTGGTGAACTTGCGCAAGAAGCCGATGCCATGGCAATCGGCGCAGGCGCCGTAGGGGCTGTTGAAAGAAAACAGCCGCGGCGAGAGCTCCTCCATCACGGCGCCATGCACCGGGCAGGCGAAGTTTTCCGAGTAGAGCCGCTCCCGCTCCACCCCCTCCGGCAGGGGTTCCTCAGCCTTGGGTACCACCTCCACCAGAGCCAGACCCTCGCCGCGCTTGAGGGCGGTGCGCAGGGAATCGGTGAGCCGCTCCTGCACCCCTTCCCGCGCCACCAGCCGATCCACCACCACCTCAATGTTGTGGGCGTGGTTTTTGTCGAGCTCAATGTTGTCGGCCAGCTCGCGCACCTCGCCGTTGATGCGCACCCGGGCAAAGCCCTCGGCCACCAGCCCGGAGAGCAGCTTCACGTGGGTGCCCTTCTTGCCCCGCACCACCGGCGCCAGCAACTGGTAGCGGGTGCCCTCCGGCAGGGTGAGGATGTGGTCCACCATCTCATCGATGGTCTGGGGCCGGATTGAGCGCTCGCACTGGGGACAGTGCGGCTCACCAGCGCGACCGAACAGCAGGCGCAGATAGTCCTGGATCTCGGTCACCGTGCCGACCGTGGAGCGGGGGTTATGGCTGGTGGATTTCTGATCGATCGAGATCGCCGGTGAAAGCCCCTCGATCGCGTCCACGTCGGGCTTGTCCACCTGGCCCAGGAACTGGCGGGCGTAGGCCGACAGGCTTTCGACGTAGCGGCGCTGCCCCTCGGCGAAGATCGTGTCGAAGGCCAGGGAGCTCTTGCCGCTGCCGCTCACGCCGGTGAACACCACCAGCCGGTTGCGCGGGATGGTGAGATCAACGTTCTTGAGATTGTGCTGGCGGGCACCCCGCACCCGGATCACGTCCTCGAGGGAGCCGCCACTGAGGCTGCGACTGCCCTCCAGGGCAGCAGCTTTGTCATGGAGCGTGAGGGCCGGAGGCTCGCTCTTGCCACTGCTGCTCGTGACACTGCTGCCAGTGACACTGCTACTAGTGACACTGCTGCTGGCCGGCCGTTTGGCGGCCGTGGTCTTCGGCCCGGAACCGGCGCTCGCGCGGGCCATCCAGCATCTTCGTGAACATCGGATCTTACGGGGGACAGGCCGACAGCAGTCGACAGGCCAATCCCCAGCAGAACCAGCAAAGTGGAGACCGTGACCGCTCAGCTGCTCCCGGTCACCCCGACACCACCATGAGAACCATCGCTGACCACAGCGGACGCGATCCGCTGGCCGTGCTGTTGGACTCCCTGGTGGCCAGCCGGCCCGATGGGCTGGAGCCGGGCCTGGTGGCACTGGACCTGGCACCAGGCCGTTCCTGGCTGCAGCCAGAGGCGTCGAACGCCGCTGTCCAGACGGCGCCTGAGCCGCAACGCCTGGGCGAATCGCCCGACCGCCAAAACCGCAGCGTCGTCCCCAGGCTGATCGGGCAGGCCCCGCCGCCGCCGGCGACCCAGGGGGAGGCGACAGTGCCGCTGAAGCCTGCGATCAACCGTGCCGCCCTGGCAGCGGCCCCTGGCAGTCCCTGGAGGGTGCTCGAGGCTGTCCCCGGCAGCAGTACTACACCCTTGCGCCGCCTGTTGTGGCTCTATGACCCCATCGGCACAGGCGTGAACAGCACGGCCGCCCTGCCAGCGCTGGAAACCGTGGTGGTGACCCATGGCTGGCGGGGCCAGGGCGTCGGCAAGGCACCGGACGATCCGACAGGTTTCGGCGCCGCCTTCACCGCCATGGCCAGCGCCATCGCCATTCCGGGCAAGGTGCAGGTGCTATTTCAGGACTGGGGGGTGGAATCGATCGACCCCAGCCCTGCAGGTGTGGCTCCCTACAACGCCGCCGGCCGTGTGCAGGCCGTGGCGACCTGGGCCAGCCAACAACTCCAACCCCTGGCCAACAGCGGCAAGCCCCTGACCTTGGTGGGCCACAGCCTTGGCGCCTATGTCTGCACCCAGACGGCAATCGCCCTTGGATCTCCAGCCAACCTGCGCTTGGTCGCCCTGGATCCGGCCGCCTCAGGCCTCAATGGGGCCTATGACCTCAACACAACGAATAGCACCACTGATCAGGTGCCCAACCTCTCCAAAACCGTAACCGCCGGTGCTTCCCTGGCCTTCGTGGTGGCCGAGACGAACTTCAGCATCGGTATTGCCGGCGACAACGCCGTGGCCGGCACCGCAGCTAATTCCTTCGTCGTCAAAGGCTTCGCCAGTAACACCGCAGCAGGCGATGCCCATGGCGCAATCACAACCCTCTACGCCGACCTGGCCCGCTACCTGGCCCCCAACGCCGCCACCACGAAGGAGCTCCTGGGAAGCTTCCAGTCCAACCGCTTCAGCGACAGCGGCAGCACCAGCGGCACGCGACGCCATGAGGGAGCGGTGACCGTTCGCAGCAAAAGTCTGGGGATCCTCGCCTCGATCGATGGCTTCACCACCGGCGGCGGCGCCCAGAAAGTCAGCTTCGTGGAAGCGGGAATCGCCGATCCGGCCGGATCCAGCAGCAGCCTGGACACGATCGTGGCCCTGCGCGATGTCTCCCTCGGCACCGGCAACAGTATCGAGAAGATTGTGCTGGGTGGCCGCGCCAACCTCACGGCCAAAGGCAATGCTCTGGCCCAGACCTTGAACGGCAACGAGGGAAACAATCGCCTGGAAGGTGCCGGCGGTATCGATAGCGTGACCGGCGGCGATGGAGCAGACACGTTTGCCTACAGCAGCCTCCTGGACAGCTTGATCGGCGGCACCAGCAAGGCTCCCAGATTCGAAAGCATCACCGATTTCGATCTGCGCTATGACCAGATCGACGCCCCCGGCAACAGCGCTCGTGCCGTGGCGATGCTGGGATCGGTGGGAGCCGCGCTCACCACCAGCGCCATCACAACCCTGCTGAACCGCTCTGACTTCGCGGCCTCGGCAGCAGCTTGCTTCAGCTTCGGCAACCGCACCTTCCTGGGGGTCAATGACACGGTGGCTGGTTTCAGTTCAGCCCAAGACGCCGTGATCGAGATCACGGGATTCCAACCCCAGGGACTTGCACTCAGTTCCTTAATAATAGCCTGAATCAGCAATCAATTAATGGTATTAATGGCGCGAGCGACAATGATAATAAATACAAATATCATAAATAAAGTATGAATAATTTGCAGTTTTTTAAGTCGATTACCAATTAACATATGGCCCTCGGGAGAGCCA
Organism: uncultured cyanobacterium; assembly: GCA_903934745.1. Taxonomy (GTDB): domain Bacteria; phylum Cyanobacteriota; class Cyanobacteriia; order PCC-6307; family Cyanobiaceae; genus Cyanobium. The sequence goes on along the minus strand of CAIZOZ010000246.1, from coordinate 61 downwards.
AAACAGTTGCTGGATAAAATTGTGAAATAAAGATAATCAGTTGGCCCTGGCAACCAAAAAT
>CAIZOZ010000245.1 GCA_903934745.1 uncultured cyanobacterium | reverse complement strand
TCCGGCGGCGGAGCCTCCAGGATCAGGTCATAGGCACCCACCAGCGGCAGATCCGCCAGGCCGCGCAGGCCCGAGAGCGGGTCGGCGAGCAAGGGCCAGCCGCTGCGCCGCAGCCAGCAGCGCAGAGCGGCGAGATGGGCGGGCCACTCGGCCGGAGTGCCTCGCCAGGGCCCCGCCACCACCATCCCGGGCCGATCGGGATCCAGTGCCGCAGACCAGGCGGCGCTGTCCGCCGCCGGCGAGGTTGGGGCCGCTAGCGGCCCCGGATCAGGACCCTGGGGCAGAGCCGATGGGCCGCGATCCAGGGCCAGGGCGGCGAGGGCCGGCCCGCTGATATGCAGCGGCTCCTCGAAAGGCAGGTTGAGATGCACCGGGCCGGCCGGAGTTCCCAGACCATCGCCGCAGGCCGCCGCCAGCGCCCGGTCCGCCATCGCCTGCAGTTCTGCGGAGCCCATCAACGCCAGTCCCCCCCTGGCGCCCAGGCCCACCCAGCGGCAACAGACCGCCAGGAACTGCTCCTGGGGCACCGATTGATTGGCTCCACAGTTTTTCAGCCGCGCCGGTCGATCGGCGCTGAGCAGCAGCAGCGGCACCGTGCCCAGATCCGCCTCCACCGCCGCCGCCAGCAACTGGGCCACCGCCGTGCCTGAGGTGGTGATCACCGCCGCCGGCCGGCCGGTCGCCTTGCCATGGCCGAGGGCGAAGAAGGCGGCGGAGCGCTCATCGATGGCGGTCAGCAGCCGCAGGCTGCGCCCTTCCAGCAGCGCCGCAGCCTGGGCCAGGGGCGCCGAGCGACTGCCCGGACACAGCACCACCAGATCCAGGCCCTGGCGAACCAGGGCTGCCAGCAGCAGCAGGGCTGCCTGCACATTGGCGGTCGCCAGATCGGCCGGCTCCACGGCGGGTGACGACGGCAGGGGATCGCTCAGGGGCACCGGCAGGCAACCTTTGCTGGTCAGGATGGAGCGATCATCCCAACTCCGCCTCCAGGCGGCGCTGCCTCCCCTGCCCATGCCCTTCCAGCCGCCGGTGCCCCCGCCGTTGCTTCCCACGCCTCCGCCTGGTGGCAGCGCCACTCCCCCGTCTGGCGGCAACGCCACTCCCCCATCTGGCGGCAACGCCGCCGAGCCGATCAGTCTGCTGCGCCAGCTGCGCTCCGTGGCGTTGTGGTTGCTGCTGGCGCTGCTGCTGCGCTGGATTGTGGTGGAACCCCGCTGGATCCCCTCTGGCTCGATGCTCCCCACCTTGCAGCTGCAGGACCGGATCCTGGTGGAAAAGCTGCGGCCCAAGCTCAGACGTCCTCTGCCCAGCGGCACGATCGTGGTGTTCCATCCGCCAGCGACCCTGCTGGCCGCCGGCTACGACCCGAAGGCGGCGCTGATCAAGCGGGTGGTGGCGGTGGCCGGCGACCGGATTGCGGTCAGCGACGGCCAGTTGCGCCGCAACAACACTCCCGTTCAAGAGGATTGGCGGCCCGAACCGATCGACTACGAGCTGGCAGCGCTGACGGTGCCGCCGGGCCATGTGCTGGTGCTGGGCGACAACCGCAATGCCAGCCTCGATTCCCATCTCTGGGGTCCGCTGCCGCTGGAAGATGTGATCGGTACCGCTGTCTGGCGCTACTGGCCCCTGGATCGTTTCGGTCCGATTCGGTTCTCCACCGCCCCGCCCGTGGGCTCACCAGAGCGGCTGCGTTAAGGTTCGCTGAGTGTCGCGAGGCACACGCGTCGACCTGCTCGGGAGATCCACATGTTCAACCCGGAGTTCCTGACCAGCGACAACGAGGCGATCAGCGGCAACTCGTTGATCCAGTACCTGCAGGATCAATCTCCTGATGTGCTGCAACGGGTGGCCCGTTCGGCCAGTGGCGACATTCAGGACATCATTCGCCACAACGTCCAGGGTCTGCTGGGGATGCTTCCCGGCGAACAGTTCGAAGTGAAGATCCAGGCCAGTCGCGACAGCCTCGCCGGCCTGCTGGCCTCGGCGATGATGACCGGCTACTTCCTGCGCCAGATGGAACAGCGCATGGAGCTGGAAGCCAGCCTGCTGGGCAGCGGCGGTTTCGGCGATGAAGCCAGCGACGATCCGGGTGAGCTCCACCTCTGAGCCCAGCCGTTTCGAAGCCCAGCCGTCTCGGGCGCTTCCACCCCAGGCCCCGTCCTGATCAGACCAGGGTCGCTCGGACGATCAGGCCCGCAGCAGGGCACCTGCTCCTGAGCGGTTGAATCAAGGCTTCAGGGTTCGCCGGGCACCAGGCCAAAGCGCAGCAGGGCCCGATCGACGCCAGCCAGAAAGGCCCAGTTCCCCGCACTCGGTGCCCAGGGCCTGGCTTCCAGTTCTGCTGCCAGGGCCTCCAACCGGCTGGAGGAACAGGCCACCGGTGCCTCGTAGTGAGCCGGGATCAACCAGCGCACCTCACCCAGGGCCGCCAGCAGCCGAATCCAGGCCACCAGGGCCGCCCGCTGCCGCGGAAACACCAGCCGCTCCAGCACCGCCGCCACCTGGATCCCCTCGGGGCCTCCAGCCATCAGCTGTGCCGCCTCCTGCTGCCAGCCTGGACGCCAGCGGAAGGGGTACAGACCGAAGTGGGCCCGGGGCCCGCGGCAGCCCGGGGCCAGGCTGTGGCGCAGCAGCTCGGGCAGGGGCGCCACATCCAGCGGGGCAGGACGCAGAAAATTGGCGAACAACACCAGTCGCTGCCAGCCGCGACGGCGGTGTTCTGGGCTGTCGAGCAGGGGTTCATCCCCACGCTCGCGGGCGTGGAACAGCAACGGCGTCGGATCGGCATCGAACAGCGAGGGCGGTTCCGGTGGAATCGCCACCAGGGCATCGGTGAGCAACAGGGCGCCAGTGGCCTGGTCAAAACAGGCGTATTCCAGGAAAGTGCCGAGGCCCAGATCCAGCGGCCCCAGGGGCAGCCAGCGCAGCTGGTCGGCGTGGGGCAGGCCGTCGGTGCCCAGCACCTTGGTGCGGCCCGGCGGAAATCCCAGCAGCCGCGGCGACAAGGTCAGGGGGAAGCTCCACTGGTTTGGTGTGATCCACACCTGGGCCTGGGGAAAGGCCCGGGCCATGGCCGGCACCGGCAGCTTGTGCTCCAGCCCTGAGGCCGTCGGCAGCACGATCGTGCGCACCGGACCATGGCGGGCCTCCAGCTGCTGCAACTCGGCCCGCAGCTCAGCGGTCACCGCCACCGGGGCGTAGAGCATCAGGCCATCGGCCACCTTGAGCACGGTCATGCGGATCGGCACCGCCACGTACCAGACCCCCTGCAACTGCTCGAAACTCCAGATCCTGCCGGCAATCAGTTCCCGCACCAGGGTGCGGCGGCGCCCATAGGGATAGAGGGGCAACAGGGGCCACCAGGGCCAGCGCTGAGCGGCGTCAGTGTCGTGCGTCGGCTTGCAGAGAGGGGCATCGGCTGGTTTCACGGCGCTACATCTCTGCCTGGGCGACACCATGGTGAATGGCTCAGGGACACCGATGGCTCATGGCGCTGCCGATTCTGCTGAGCCACGCGCAGGGGCTCCGAAACCAACAGCTCGGAAATGAGCTGGCTCGGCGCGGCGCTCAGGCGCCTGCATCCACAGCGATAGGAGATCGGAGTCCGCCAGCAGCTCAGATCCGCTCGCTGACGGCTGGTGACCTGCCCTGACGAAGTCGATGATCC
>CAIZOZ010000244.1 GCA_903934745.1 uncultured cyanobacterium | reverse complement strand
GTGTGGTGGCCCCGGCCGGTTGAGCGGCGGTCGCGAGCACTCCTACGCTCACGGTCTGGAAGATCCCCCATCGCCGGCAAGCTATGTCGATGCTCAGCTCGCTCAACACAGTCGTGGAGGGTCTGGTGGAGCAGTGGGGCTACCTGGGCATCTTTGCCGCCATGGTGCTGGAGAACTTGATTCCGCCGATTCCTTCGGAATTGATCATGCCCCTGGCTGGCTTCTACGTGGGCCAGGGCAAGCTCAATGTGGTGCTGGTGGTGCTGGCCGGCCTGCTGGGCACGGTGGTGGGGGCCTTGCCCTGGTACGGGGTGGGCCGGCTGGTGAATGAAGAGCGTCTGCAGCACTGGGTGAGCCGGCATGGGCGTTGGCTGGGGGTGTCCACGGAGGAGCTCGCCAACTCGCGCCGCTGGTTTCAGCGCCACGGCGCTGCCGTGGTGTTCTGGGGCCGCTTGATTCCTGCGATCCGCACCCTGATCTCGGTGCCGGCGGGGATCGAGCTGATGCCCTTCGGCTCGTTCCTGTTCTGGACCACCGCCGGCAGCCTGATCTGGACCGCGGCGCTCACCGGGGCTGGCTGGGCCCTGGGCAGCAACTGGAGCCGGGTGCTGGGGATGATCAAGCCGGTGGAGGGCGTCGTCAACAAGCTGCTGGCGCTGCTGATTTTCGCGGTTGTGGTCTGGCTGGGTCTGCGGATCTGGAAGCGGCGGCAGTCGTCCCACTGACCGAGTTCTGAGCCACGGACGCTGGCCGGATCGGGCCGCGGCTTGGCTGCCCAGTGGGCGGTCTGGCGCCCTCATTAAAAAAGGCGCCCCGGGAGGGGCGCCTCGGTTGGCTTCGTGCCACTTGATAGCCCGGATGGGCGAGTGGCACAAGCCCCGCTGGCCAGGTCCTGGCTCCCTGGGTTCAGAACGGCACGTCCTCGTCGCTCGGCTCGCCACCGCCATAGCCGCCCCCTGCTCCGGCGGGGCTGCTGTTGTCGCCGTCTCGCTTGCTGCCGAGCAGTTCGAGGCGATCAACGCGGATCACCGGTTTGGAGCGTTCCTCGCCACTGGTGCGATCGGTCCAGCGATCAAGCTTGAATGAGCCGATGATGCCCACCAGGGAACCCTTGCGGACGTAGTCGGCAGCCACCTGGGCCTGCTTGCCCCAGATTTCGAGGTTGAACCAGTCGGGTTCATCGCCCGAGCTGCGGCGGTTCACCGCCAGGGTGAGGTTGGCAACCATGCTGCCGGATTCGAAGTAGCGCACTTCGGGATCGCGGCCGGCCCGGCCGACGAGGGTGATGGAGTTGACGCCCATGGGGGTTGGTCTGAAACGGTTGGATCAATGATGCGGCACCCGGTCGGAGCGCCACAGTTCAGCAGTTCCACCCTTTGGCGCGGTTGTCACACCACCCCGGCTGGCTTGCCGCTCGTTGGCCAGATTGACCGCTCCTAAGATCCGCGGATCTTGCCGGCCGAATCCCCCCGTGTTTTTTCGTCGTTTCCAGTTTTCACGTGACATCGGCATCGACCTGGGAACGGCCAACACCCTGCTGTATGTCTCCGGCAAGGGCATTGTGTTGCAGGAACCCTCCGTGGTCGCCATCGACCTCGACAAGGGCATCCCCCTGGCCGTGGGTGACGAGGCCAAGCTGATGCTGGGCCGCACCCCCGGCAACATCCGTGCCGTGCGCCCCCTGCGCGATGGCGTCATCGCTGATTTCGATGCCGCCGAGTTGATGATCAAGAGCTTCATCCAGAAGGGCAACGAGGGGCGGGGCGTGATTGCCCCCAGGCTGATCATCGGGATCCCGAGTGGCGTCACCGGTGTGGAGCGCCGGGCCGTGCACCAGGCCGGCCTGGCCGGCGCCAGGCAGGTGCATCTGATCGATGAACCGGTGGCGGCAGCGATCGGGGCTGGGCTGCCGGTCACCGAACCGGTCGGCACGATGATCGTTGACATCGGCGGCGGCACCACGGAAGTGGCCGTGCTCAGCCTGGGTGGAACGGTGCTCAGCGAATCCGTGCGGGTGGCGGGCGATGAACTCAGTGAGGCGATCACCGTCTATCTGAAAAAGGTGCACAACCTGGTGGTCGGTGAGCGCACCGCTGAAGACATCAAGATCCGCATCGGCTCTGCCTTCCCCGACGATGCCTTTGATGAGACCTCGATGGACGTGCGCGGTCTGCACCTGCTCTCCGGTCTGCCGCGCACGATCAGCGTCCGGGCGGGCGATATCCGCGAAGCGATGGCGGAGCCCCTCAACGTCATTGTCGAGGCGGTCAAGCGCACCCTGGAGCGCACACCACCCGAGCTGGCCGCCGACATCGTTGATCGCGGCATCATGCTGGCCGGCGGCGGTGCCCTGGTGCGGGGCATCTGCAATCTGATCAGCCACGAAACCGGCATCCTCACTCACGTGGCCGAGGATCCGCTGCTCTGTGTGGTCAATGGTTGCGGCATGGTGCTGGAGGACTATGCCCGTCTGCAGCGGGTGCTCGATACGCCCGACTTCTCGCGTCTGGCCTCCTGATTTCGATGGCGCCGGTCCGCCTGCCGCGTGTCGGCGTTCTGCTGCTGCTATTGCGGATCTGGCCCTGGTTGCTGGTGCTGCTGGCCCTGGTGGCCGTGCGGCTCAGCAAGGGGAGTGGGGTCACGGATGCCTATGGCCTGCTCAGCCGTCCCTTCTGGCCCGGCTCGGCCCAGCAGGAGTGGATCCGTGCCGCCGAGCGCCTCGGTGATCAGGCCCGGCTGGATCAATTGGAGCGGGAGAACCGGCGCCTGCGGGGCTTGCTGGAGCTGCCTGCGGCCGAGGGCCGTCAGCTGCAGGCGGCTGTGATCTCGCGCGAGCCCGGGGGCTGGTGGCAGCAGCTGGTGCTCGGCAAGGGCAGCCTGCAGGGAATCGGGGTGGGTGATGCGGTGGTGGCTCCGGGTGGCCTGATCGGTCTGGTGGCCTCCACCACCCCGACCACCAGCACCGTGCGCCTGCTCAGCGACCCCAGCAGTCGTGTCGGGGTATGGGTGGGTCGCAGCCGCCATCACGGCCTGCTCAGTGGCCTCGGCACCGGTCGCCCGCTGTTGCGGTTCCTGGAAAAGGATCCGGATGTGCGTCCCGGCGATGTGATCTTCAGCTCCCCCGCCAGCACCCTGGTGCCGCCGAATCTGCCGGTGGGGGTGATTCAGCGGATCAATCTCGATGCCGATCCGGCCCCGGAAGCCCTGGTGCAGCTCAGTGCGCCGGCGGATGCGGTGGACTGGGTGCAGGTGCTGCTGCCCTGATGGCCCTGTTATCCCGTCAGCCCTGGTTGGTGGCCACGGGCCTGCTGGTGCCCCTGTTCACCCTGGCGTCGCCAGGTTGGCTGAAACTCGCCGGTGTGCCGCCGGCCTGGGCCGTGCTCTGGCTGTTGCCCTGGGCCCTGAGCGAGGGGCGTCGCGCCGGCAGTGCGGCCGGGTTAGGGCTGGGTCTGCTGCTCGATGGGCTGCATCCAGGGCCCGCCAGCCTGGTGCCGGGCCTGGTGCTGCTCGGGTGGTGGTGGGGGCGGATGGGGCGCAAGGCGCCACCGATTCAGCGCAGTTTCAGCCTTGGCCTGCTGGCTCTGGTGGGCACCGCCCTGCTCAATGTCAGCCTGATTCTCCAGTGGGCGCTGCTGTCCTGGCGTGAGGCGGCCGCGTTGCTGGGGCGTGTCGAGGGTTTGGCCGGTGGTGCCGAGGCCCTGCGGCAGGCTGGCCCCCAGGCCTCCTTGCTGGCCTTGCCGCTGTGGCGCTGGCAGGATCTGTCGTCGGTCGGTCTGCAGGTGTTGCTGGCCCAGACGTTGCTCACCGCTCTGTTGGCTCCGATGCTTTGTTCGTTGCAGCTGCTCTTCTGGCGCCAGGTTGGGGCGGGTTGGCGAGGCTCTTCGGTATGAACTCCTGCCTGCACCAGATTGACTCGCTACGCAGTGGCCTGCGTCATGGCTTGACTTGCCATCACGGTTTGCCTCTGAACAGCTTGTCGCCGAACGGTTTTTCGTTCAACAGGCTGTCCTTCAACAGCGTGCCGCTGAACAGCTTGCGATCAAACAGCTGGCTGCCAATCGGTTTTCCGCTTCATGGCTTGCCGCTTAAGAGTTTGCAGGTGAACAGCTTGCGGCTGAACAGCTTGCGGTTGGATGGGCCCTTGCTGGCGCTGCTGTCTCCAGTTGAAGCCTGCTTTGGCTGGAGGCGATCGGACCAGTCCGGCGTGAGTCCGGCGCTGCCTGGCGGCGCCCTCTGGGCTGGGCAGAGTTTGCACTCTGATCAAGATGGTGTTGGCGACCAACATGAGGCGGGCCCTGCTGGACGTGTCGACAGCTCGTTTTCAGCTCAAGGTCTGGTGGGCCAGCGTCTGGTCGCTCGCGCTGAAGGGGGTCATGCTGGCGGACGCCCACCTCGCTCTGGCCGCCGCCGACTGCTGGCTTTGCTGAGCGGCCTGGCCCTTGCCTTTGGCCTGAGCGCCTGTGGCGGCGCTTCTCCTCAGAACAGTGCCCAGGAGCGGCAGATCAGTGTCTGGACGCTGGATCTGGCGCCGCGGTTCAACCCCTTCATGCAGCGGGTGATCGACGATTGGCAGCGGCTCCATCCCGGCTACACGGTGCGTTGGACGGATGTGCCCTGGAGTTCGGTGGAACGCAAATTGCTGGCCGCCGTGTTTGCGCGCACCGCCCCGGATCTGGTCAACCTCAACCCTCCCTTTGCCGCCAACCTGGCCAGCAAGGGAGGCCTGCGCGACCTGAGCGGGCTGCTGCCTGACGGAGCCCAGGCCACCTATCTGCCACGCATCTGGCAGGCCGGCCGCCAGGGCTCGCTGCAATTCGCCATTCCCTGGTATCTCACCACCCGGGTGACGATGGCCAATCAGAATCTGCTGCGCCGGGCCGGCTACAGCGCGCCGCCGCGCCGCTGGGATCAGGTGCCCGCCTACGCCGAGGCGGTGAAGCGCCGCACTGGTCGCTATGCCCTGTTCGTCACCGTGGTGCCGGACGATTCGGCCGAATTGCTGGAGTCGATGGTGCAGATGGGGGTGCAGCTGCTCGATGGCCGCCAGCGGGCGGCCTTCGAATCGCCGGCCGGCCGCCGTGCCTTTGCCTTCTGGAGTGATCTCTACCGCCGCGGCCTGCTGCCCCGGGAGGTGGTGAGCCAGGGTTATCGCCGGGCGATTGAGCTGTATCAGGCCGGGGATCTGGCCCAGGTGGCCACCGGCCCCGACTTCCTGCGCAATCTCCAGACCAATGCGCCCGGCATCGCCAGCCACACCCGCGCCTGGCCGCCGCTGATCGGCGTTGGCCCTGCAAGCAATGTGGCCGTGATGAATCTGGTGGTGCCTCGTCAGAGCACCAAGGCCGCCGCGGCTGTCGATTTCGCCCTGTTCCTCACCAATGCCCGCAACCAGCTGGCCTTTGCCGAGGAGGCCCGGGTGCTGCCGTCTTCACGTCAGGCCCTGGCCAGGCTTGAGCGGGGGTTGGGCCAGGCCGCCTCCAGCCCCGAGCAGGCCCTGGTGCAGGAAGCCCGCCGCCTGTCGGCCCGCACTCTGGCCGACGCCCGGGTGCTGGTGCCGGCCACGCCGGGGGTGAAGCGGCTGCAGGCGATTCTGTACACCCAGCTGCAACGGGCCATGCTCGGCGAGCTCGACAGCGATCAAGCCCTGGCGGAGGCGGCGCGTCAATGGAACCGCTACGCCGAAGCCCGCTGGCCTTGAGCCCGGTATCAGCGGCGCTGCCGTTCGTCTGCTGCCGAAGAAATCCTTAAATCTGCCCAGATCGACCGCGCTGGAGGCGATTCGCGGGCCCACTGAGCGTCGGGTCAGGGGGTATGGTTACGATTCTTCACCCGGCTGGATCCGGGTTTGTAGTCATCGGAATGGCCTCGATGCCCCTGGAGGAACTGCCCAACGCGTCCGAACACTCGGATCCGAGCCCCTTCCAGGGACTGCCTAGGGGCTCAAGCTCAGCCCCCAGCTCACCGACTGCCGAAGCTGATCCCAGGGCCACCCTGCTGGTCGTCGACGATGAGCCTGCCGTGCGCCGGGTGCTGGTGATGCGCCTGCAGATGGCGGGCTATCGGGTGCTCTGCGCTGAGGATGGTGAGGAGGCCCTGGCCCTGTTCCATCGCGAGCAGCCCGATCTGGTGGTGCTCGACGTGATGATGCCCAAGCTCGATGGTTTTGCGGTCTGCCGCCAGCTGCGAGCTGAATCCTGTGTGCCGATCATCTTCCTCTCGGCCCTCGATGCCATCGCCGAACGGGTGGCGGGTCTGGATCTCGGCGCCGACGACTACCTGCCCAAGCCCTTCAGCCCCAAGGAACTCGAAGCCCGCATCGCCACGATCCTGCGGCGGGTGGGTCGCGGCTCCGCCAATGCCGAGCCCCTGGAGCCAGCTGCCGGCACCGGCGTGTTGCGGGTGGGTGAATTGGTGGTGGACACCAACCGCCGCCAGGTCAATCGCGATGGCCAGCGCATCGCCCTCACCTACACGGAGTTCAGTCTGCTGGAGCTGCTGTTCCGCGAGCCGGGTCGGGTGGTGCCGCGGGCCGAGATCCTGGAGCAGCTCTGGGGCTATCCGCCGCGCCGGGCGGCCGATCTGCGGGTGGTGGATGTCTATGTGGCCCGCTTGCGCGGCAAGCTCGAACCCGATCCCCGCAATCCAGAGCTGATCCTCACTGTGCGGGGCACGGGCTATGCCTCCCAGCGCATCGGCGATCCGGCCCTGGCGGCGGCCGGCTGAGGCGGCCCGGCTGCAGGGGCCTGGCCAGCGTTCCTGCAGGATGGAACTCTTCCCTTCGTTTCCCCTCCTGCCTTGTCGGATCTGCGCGAGACCCGTCTGGAGAAGGCCCGGGCCCTGGAGGCCCTCGGCCAGACCCCCTATGCGCTGAGCTTCGCTCCCAGCCATCGCACGGCCCAGCTGCAGCTGGCCCATGCCGATCTG
>CAIZOZ010000243.1 GCA_903934745.1 uncultured cyanobacterium | reverse complement strand
GGGGTTTGATGAGCAACTAGGGATTCGGTGCCTGAAGAGCCCTGCCAATGCCCTGACTGCCAGCGCTTCTATCGGGAACACGACCGATTGATCCGCGAAAACCCCAGCCTGCGGCAGCAGCAAGAGCTCAACTGGGCCGCCCTCCAGTCGTTTCGAACTCTGGCTGGTCGTGTGCTCGAGGAGCTACAGAAACAGCATGGCGATGGCGAGGGAGCGGCGCTGCCCGGACCCGGCACGCCCCAGGCGGCAGCGGATCCCACCAACAGGGGCGGCCTGGCCGATAACGACGCCGAAGGCGATGCGATCCAGCAGGCCATGGGCGATCTGGAAAACATCAACGCCCACCTGTTCTCGATTGAGGCCCTGATGGAGCGCATCTTTGATGTGCGGGTGCCCGAAGAGGTGGAGCAAACCTTCCGGGAAGTGGCCGGCGAACTGGCTCCCGATCCCCTCAATGCCGATCGTCTGCGCCTGAATCGGCTCCTGCATCAAACACCTGATCTGCCCGATCACCGCGGCTGAGAGGCGCACCGCGTCTCTCACGTTTCTGCGCGGATTTCCTTCGATCCTGGTGGCAAGGTGGGTGGTGCGTGCACACCTCCACCTTGCCGCCAGGCCTCAGTCGAGTTCGCAGGTGATGGTCACCGGGAAGGCCTCCGCCTGCCAGATGCGTTCGGCATACTCGCGGATTGAGCGATCCGAGGAGAACATGCCGCTGCGGGCGGTGTTGAGCAGGGACATGCGGTTCCAGCGTTGCCGATCCGCCCAGGCCCGATCCACCTCATCCTGAGCGGTCATGTAGGCCTGGAAGTCGGCCAGAGCGAAGTAGGGATCACGGCCGGTGAGATTTTCCAGCAGCGGCCGGAACAGATCGCTGTCGCCGTTGCTGAAGTGACCCTGCTCGATCAGGCGCAGCACCTCCGGCAGTTCGGGCACCGTGGCGATCAGCTCCCAGGGGCGGTAGGTCTGACGCAGGGCGTTGATCTCGTCGGTGGTTTTGCCGAACAGGAAGAAGTTGTCGGCTCCCACTTGCTCGCGGATTTCCACATTGGCGCCATCAAGGGTGCCGATGGTGAGGGCACCATTCATGGCAAACTTCATGTTGCCAGTGCCGGAGGCCTCCAGGCCAGCGGTGGAAATCTGCTCGGAAAGATCAGCGGCTGGGTACACCCGCTCCCCCAGTTTCACGTTGTAATCCGCCAGGAAGATCACCCGCAGCCGGCCCTCCATGTCGGGGTCGGCGTTGATCGTGTCGGCGATGCCGTTGATGAAGCGGATGATCAGTTTGGCCATGTAATAGCCCGGCGCTGCCTTGCCGCCGAAGATCACCGTGCGCGGCGCCAGGTCATCACCGAGACCATTCTTGATGCGCAGATAGCGGGCCACCACCTGCAACGCATTGAGGTGCTGGCGCTTGTATTCGTGGATGCGCTTCACCTGGACGTCAAAAATCGAGGCCGGATCCACCAGCACGCCCGTGTGGCGATGGATGTACTGGGTGAGGTGGCATTTCACCGACAACTTGGTGGCACCCCAGCGCTCCAGGAAGCTGCTGTCGCCGACGTGCTGTTCCAGCTGCCGCAGCTGATCGAGATCACTCACCCAGCCTTCGCCGATGGTTTCGTTCAGCAGGCTCGAGAGCTGGGGATTGGCCAGGGCCACCCAGCGTCTTGGCGTGACGCCATTGGTGACATTGGTGAACTTTTCGGGCCAGAGGCTGGCGAATTCCGGGAACAGATCCTGTTGCACCAGTCGGCTGTGCAGCGCCGCCACGCCGTTGACGTGGTGGGCCGCCACCGTGGCCAGGTGCGCCATGCGCACCGCCTTGGAGCCCTCGTCGTCGATGATCGACAGTTTGCGCAGAATCTGATCGTTGCCGGGATACTTGAGCCGCACCTGTTGCAGGAAACGGCGGTTGATTTCGTAGATCAGCTCCAGGTGCCGCGGCAGCAGCGAGCCGAACAGGTTCAGGCCCCACTTCTCCAGGGCCTCCGGCAGCAGGGTGTGATTGGTGTAGGAGAGCGAGCGGCTGGTGATATCCCAGGCTTCGGCCCAATCGAGATGTTTGTCGTCGAGCAGCAGCCGCATCAGTTCCGCCACGGCGATCGCCGGGTGGGTGTCGTTCAGCTGCACAGCCCAATGATTCGGGAACTCGCGGATCGGGATGCCGCGCATGTCGAGGCTGCGGATCATGTCCTGTAGCGAGCAGCTCACAAAGAAATGCTGTTGCTTCAGCCGCAGCTTGCGGCCCTCATCGGTGCCATCATTGGGATAGAGCACCTTGGAGAGGGTTTCCGAACCCACCTTCTCCTCAACGGCGCCGTAGTAATCGCCGCTGTTGAAGGCAAAGAAATCAAAGCTTTCGGTGGCATCAGCCCGCCAAAGGCGCAGG
>CAIZOZ010000242.1 GCA_903934745.1 uncultured cyanobacterium | reverse complement strand
GGCGTGCTTACAACGGTGGCGGCAGCATCGCCCGGCTGATCCAGGCGGTGATCAGCTTCCTGAACCGCTGGCACACCGGCAAAGAACGCTTCGAGCAGCTCAGTGCTCGCCAGCAGTCCTTGCGCTCCAGCCTGGAGAGCCAGGAAGCGCAGTCCAGCGTCCTGCAAAGCAACGGACCGGAGACCGGCCAGCCGGAGAGCCACCCCCAGCAGCCCTCCATCCTTTCCGACCCCCCCCAGGAGCCGAGCGATGGGCAGGATCGCTGAAGCACTGCGGGCCAACCTGCGCGAGCTGACCCAGGCCGATGCCCGGCTGCTGCGGGAGCTGGATGGGGCGCTGCCGTCGATGGCTCAGCCGGAGCCGCAGGTTGCTGGCGAACTGGTGGAAGGGCTGGAAAGGCTGGGCGTGAAGGAGCTGAAGGCGCTCTGTAATGAACGGGGCTTCAAGGGCTACACCGGCCTCAACAAGGCAGCCCTGATCCAGCGGCTGCGGGGGGGCGAGGCCACGCTGGCCGAGAAGGTAGTGGCGAAGGCAGCCGTGAAGCCAGGTGCGAAGACCGTGGCCGTGCCCTCTGGGTTGGCCGCGATTGAGGCCCGGCTGGATCGCATGGAGGCCCTGCTGCAGTGGATCGCCGAGCGAGTGGGGGTGAGCGATCCTGGCTTCGATTGAGACAGGGCCGGCATCGCCATAAGAGCGCCGCGATCATTGATCGCCGTTGTCGTGGGGGGGTGATAGCCCGACCTTCTGGTCCGTGGGAATGTTGTTCGGCGACGATTAGATAGGCGGGCGCCTACGTAGTTGACACCGGGCAGCATGAGCAGGCGCAACACCGTTTTGGCATCGCCCATGCCCTTGCTGCGGGAGCAGCTCAGCAAGTATCGGATCTGGGGCTGCTGCGGCTGGTCGTAGCGATCGATGCGGCCATTGCGCTGCTGCATCGTCATCAACGACCAGGGGATGTCGACGTGCACCAAGCGGTGGCTGAGGTAGTGCAGGTTCAGGCCCTCTGAAGCCACCTCGGTGGCCACCAGAATGGGCACGGCTTCCTTTTACCCGACCCCGTCAAACGGCAGCACCAGCTCCTTGGCTGTCGCCCTGTTGGCTTGGCGCTGCGAGCGATCAAAAGCGATAACGAGCTCCTAGTCTCGCGCCCCAGCTGTTCATCGGGTCGTAGTTCACGCTGTCCACCGTGAAGCCTGCAAATCCTTGATAGGTGCCTTCAACAAAGATATCGGTTGACTTGCTGGCGAGATAGCTCACTCCCACTTTCCCCTGGTAGCCGAACACTCCCTGGCTGCCAGCAGCTTGGGAGACGGAGGAGCCAAGGGCTGTTGCAGTGTAGGAACCCCAAGCTACATTTGTGTAACCCAGACCGCCGCCAATATAGGGAACCCAGCGGCTATTGGTGGGGATGTCGAGATAGACTGAAGCCAGGACTGAGTTGGTGTTGACACCCCCATCGCCGATCGAAGCTGAGACGCTTTGATTCAGGGCCGAGACGTTGAGACTGTTGAGTGTGGCATGATTATAGAGGTAGGTGAGTTCGGTGCGCACCAGGCCGAAGTCGTATCCGGCACCCACCTCCGCAGCAAACCCACCGCCAAGTTTATAGTTACCACTTACATCAATACCGAAGACTGTGGTGCTTCCGGTGACGTCCTGTGGAAAGGCGGCTCCGAGGCCCAAAGTGGCGTAAAAGCCAATGGCTTCGGAAGTTGGCTGTGCAGGCGAAGGCTCTTCAGCTCTTGCCACACCCATGCCCATAGGCAAGATCAGGCTGGTGATCAACAACTGGCGCAGCAGGGATGACATCAATGGCTTTGGCTCTCGCAGGCAAGGAATAGGCATGGGAAAAGCGTATGACTTAAAGATCATTTTGATGGTTAGCTCGGGGCGGTTCCTTGGCTGGTTCGGTAATCTTGCCGCTTTTATTCAGTTTTTGTATGACTTCTGACCAAATCCTGTGCGTAGCAGCAGCAGCAGGCACTGCAGAGCCGGGTGTGCTTCCCAGACACTTCTGAGCACCAACAGCCAGTGGTGCTCAGAAGTGTCACCGGACCAAGGCAGCCAGCGCCAACCAGGCAGATGGGGATGGAGCGTCAGCGCCCAGGCTGGCGTTGCCAGCACCGGGCGGTTTTGTTGCTGTAGCCAGAGCGCCCAGGCCTGGGGGTCATGACAGGATTTGTCCGCATGGAGGCACTGGCTCTGCTGCTGCCGAACCACGGAAGCCAGGCCTGGAGCGAACTGCTGAGGCGGTAGAGCGATCGAACTCCAGCGTTCTGGTGAGTGGCTGCTTCCTGGTGGTGATAGCAATCCCAGGGGTGAACGGGTGATGGGAAAGAGCAAGCAATCCTCCCAACTCAGTCCATGGCTGTTGGCCTCCAGTGGTTCTTGTAAGGCGAGCTGAACATCCAGCCCACTCACGACAGCAGCATCGATGGCACGGGCCACCACCAACTCTTGCCACTCCGTTGGGTGGCGGAAGCGGGATGGAACCAGGATCCATGGTTGGAGAGGTTGCACCACGGATTGATGCCATGGGCAACTCCCCACTCGCCAGGCGCCGGCTTGCAAGCGATGGGACTGGCAGGCTTGGCGCAAATGTTGCAGGCATAAGTTGTC
The DNA here is from genome assembly GCA_903934745.1 of uncultured cyanobacterium. Lineage (GTDB taxonomy): Bacteria > Cyanobacteriota > Cyanobacteriia > PCC-6307 > Cyanobiaceae > Cyanobium. Next base: position 7,843 of record CAIZOZ010000242.1, on the reverse strand, counting down.
GGTATAGCGAAGGGTTTTTTTGCAACGATCCGAACTGGCTTTGAGGCCTAAATCCAGCACCAGATGTTGGACACGACGACTGACTGTGGGCTGAGAGAGACACAGGGCTGTGGCCGCAGCGTTGGTGGTGCCGCCAAGCTCCAGGAGATCGAGAATCTGGATTGATCGCAGCAAGGCTGGAGTGTTGTAGGTCTCAGGGGTGGAGTTCAAAGCGATCCAGTCAGCGCTCGGCTTTGCCATGCTCTGTCCTCTGCAGTGAAATTGCGGCAGTTCTCCTGCGAAAGAGCAATGGCAGAGCCAAGGCCAGCGATCGCAAGGGATCAACCGGATGATCCTCCAGGCCAGCCGCGGCGGCAGCGGGAGATCCTGCGGCAGACCCCTCCCCCCTCACCGTCTGTTCGAGTGACCGAGCGGCGTCGGCCCGCACTGCTTTCAGCTTCTCTGTTGATGGATGGGGAGCGTCGGCCAGGCTCGAGGCTCTGCTCAGGGTTCAAGCCGGCGTGATCGAGTTCCAGCGATTGATTGGTGCCTTTGCCTCTTCTTCGCTCTCGCGTCACTCAAGAGCGGCCGTCAGGCTCCCGTCTGCACCGCCCATCGTTTTTGAACAATCCGCGGATGACCCCTGCCCAGGGTGATGGGCCCGCCCGCCCCAAACTGCAAAAGCGATCGGAAACCCTTGGGCTCTTGCCATGGAGTGAAAGAATCCAACCCAGTGGCACAACGTTGATGCAGCGATCTTATTTCTACAGGCGACTGCTTCTTTCCTGCATCGCCCTGATGGTGTGTTTTGGCCTGCCGATGCCCTGGAGTCGCCTCACCTCGTTCGGCTATCTGCTGCTGGGCATCGTTCTGATTCAGGGCTTAGGTCCAGAACCCAGGAAATCGGCCAGCTGTGGCGCCCCTTCGAGGCCCTACAGTCTGCTCGGTTTCGCTGCGATCGCCTTCTGGCTGCTGTGGACCCTGACTCCCGTGGAGATGCGTAACACCGGTATCCCGGTGATTCTGTTGTGGACGATCTTCGGTGGCTGGAGTGCCATTCGGCTGATCCAGCGACTGGCGCGGGAGTGCAAGGTGAACGGGGCCGTGCTGCAGGGGGCCCTGGCGGGATATCTGATGCTGGGACTGGCCAGTGGTCTGTTGCTGTGCGGGCTCGAAACCATCCAGCCGGGCAGCTTCCGGGGCATTGACATCAGCACCGGGTCCGTGGGCCTGGATCACTCGGTGTGGGGCCTGAACTTTGCGGAGTTGAATTATTTTGCCTTCGTGAGCCTCACCACCATGGGCTACGGCGATGTGGTGCCATTGACAGCGCCAGCCAGCATGATCTGCGTGATGATCGCCGTGACCGGAACTTTCTATATCGCTGCGGTGATGGGGGTGCTGATCAGCCGGCTCACGATTCAGGAAACCGAACAGGCCCGCCTTCCCCCCCGCAACCAGGAGTAGGGCCCTGGGTCGTTGCTGGTGTTGATCGAGCCCACCGGCAGCGGCTGCGGCTTCAGGATCCCCCGATCGAAGAGGAGCCGCCAGCTTGTTCAGGCGGCCTGCGCCGCAGGGGAGGTCGTGATGGCCTGGGCCGGGGCGGCTGGCGCCGGCGGGGCCGGTGGTATTCGGGGTCGGGATCGGCAGCCTGCAGCGCCGTGACCGTGCTGAGGGCAAAGCCGGACAGACCCCCCGCCAACGCCAGCAGGCCCAGCTGCCAAAGAGCTCGCAGCGGCGATAGCGGCGTCACCGTGCGCGCCATCGTCGCCTGCAGCAGCAGGGCCACCGCCGCCCCCAGCAGGGCACCCGCCAGCAGGGCCGCCAGCACGCGGCGGTTGGTCGCTCGGGGGGCGGCGCCGCGGTTCATGGACCAGGCGCCGGCGCAGCCGGTTTGGCCTCGGACAACCCAGTGGCCTCGGCTGCAGGGCCACCGCCGAGCCAGTTTTTCATCACCACATAGAACACCGGCACCACGAACAGGCTGAGCAGCGTGGCCGCCAGCAGGCCACCGAACACCACCGTGCCCAGGGAGGTCTGGCTGCGGGCGCCGGCGCCGCTGGCCAGCACCAGGGGCAGGAAGCCGAACAGCGACGAGATCGCCGTCATCACGATCGGCCGCAGCCGGGCCCGCGAGGCTTCGCGGGCCGCCTCCAGGGCCGGCAGACCCTCCGCCAGCCGCTGGTTGGCCAGATCCACAATCAAAATCCCGTTCTTGGCCGCCAGACCGATCAACATCACCAGGCCCACCTGGGCATAGATGTTGAGCACCTCTCCCCGCAGGCTGAGGAACAGCAGCGCCCCGAGCATGGCGGCGGGCACCGTCATCAAGATGATCAGCGGATCGCTGAGGCTCTCGTACTGACCGGCCAGCACCAGGTAGACCACCAGGATGCCCAGGGCGAAGATCACGATCGCCAGTGAGCCGGCCTTCACCTCCTCCCGCGACAGGCCGGTCCAGTCAGAGCTGATGCCGCTTACCCCGAGCTGATCGAACACGTTCTGGATGGCGACGATCGCCTGGCCGGAGCTATGGCTGGCCGCCGCTTCGCCCTCCACCTTGATCGAGCGATAGAGATTGAAGTGGGGAATCACCGCCGGACCGGTAGAGGGTTCGATGCGGATGAACTCCGACAGCGGTACCGGTTCGCCCTTGGCACTGGGCACATAAAGATCCTCCAGCCGCTGGGGGGTGGCGCGGTAGGGAGCGTCCGCCTGTACAAACACCCGCCGCACCCGGCCTTCCTGGAAGGTGTCATTGATGTAGGCACCGCCGAAGTTGAGGCTGAGCGTCTGCATCGCCTGGCCGAAGTCGATGCCCAGCGAGGCCAGCCGGGCGCGGTCCACGGTGATCTGCAGCTGGGGGGCCTCGGGGCTGAACTGGGTGAACACCCCCTGCAGCTGCGGCTGGGCATTGGCGTTCTGGATCAGCCGGCCGGCGGCGTTGAAGAACTGCGGCAGCGACAGGCCACCGCCGCTGCGATCGAGCAGCTGGAACTCGAAGCCGCCGGCATTGCCGTAACCGGGAATCGAGGGGGGCTGGATCGCGATCACCCGGGCCTCCCGCAGGCTGGCGAAGCGGCGGTTCAACCTTGCCACGATCGCCTCCATCGACTGATCCGGCGCGCTGCGCTCCTGCCAATTGGTGGTGCCAAAGAAAAACAGACCACGGTTGGGGGCATTGCCGCTGAGGCTGGCGCCGCTGAACAGTGCCGCCGCTGTGATCGCTTTTTCCTCGGCCAGAATCGCCGCCACCTGCCGGTTGATCGCCCCAGTGATCGCATCGGAGCTGCCCTCCGGGGCCTGGACGATGCCGATCGCATAGCCCTGGTCTTCCACCGGCACGAAGCCGGAGGGAATGGCGTTGAAGGCCACCGCGGTGAGCACGATGCCGCCGAGCAGGGTCGCCATCACCGGGCGCCGATGGCGCAGCACGCTGCTGAGGGCTCCGTCGTAGGCCCGTTCAGCCCGCTCGTAGAACCCATTGAAAGCCCGGAAGATCCAGGGGGTGAACCAGCCGGCGCTGACGCCGATGCCGCTGAACAGCAACGCCACAGCCGGGTTGGTCAGCCCCGCGAACAGCAGGGCCGCCACGGCCCCGGCAGCGCAGAACGGCAACAGCAGCGGCCGGCCACTCACCTGGCTCAGGCCATAGCCGAGCAAGGCCGCCAGGCTCAGCATCCCCAGGGCCGGCAGCACGCCACCGCCGCTGACCAGCAGGCCATAGAGGAATCCGAGCAGGGCGCCGGCAATCGCATAGACGCGGCGACTGGGCTCCGGGTCCTGGCGCGACAGCAGCAGGGCCGAGAGCATCGGCGAGAAGGTGAGGGCGTTGAAAGTGGAGATGGCGATCGCGAACAGGATCGTGGCGGCGAACTGGCGGTAGATCGTGCCGGTGGCGCCGGGAAAGAACAGCACCGGCAGAAACACCGCCAACAGCACCAACGACGTGGCCAGCACCGCCCCGAACAGCTCTTCCATCGTTGCCTTGGCGGCCTGCAGGCCCGTGAGCCCTTCGGCGCGGCGCGTCGCCGTGCCCTCGATCACCGTGATCGCGTCATCGACCACCAGCCCGGTGGCGAGCACTAGGCCGAACAGGGTGAGCTGGTTAAGGCTGAAGCCGAACACCTTCACGAAGGCGAAGGTGCCCACGAGCGCCACGGGAATGGCGATCGCCGGCACCAGCGTCGCCTTCCAGTCCTGCAGGAACAGGAACAGGATCAGCACCACCAGCACCACCGCATCGCGCAGCGAATCGCTGACCCCCTCGATCGAGGCACTGATGAAATCGGTGACGTCGTAGATCTTCTCGAGCTTCATCCCCGGCGGCAGACCCGCCTCGAACTCCGCCAGCACCTGCTCCACCCCCTGGGACACCTCCAGGGCATTGCTGCCACTGAGTTGATAGATGGCCAGGCCCACCGAGGGCACGCCGCGCAGATCGGTGGCGCTGATGTCGTAGCTCTCGCCGCCGAGGCTGACCCGGCCCACATCGCGCAGCCTCACCAGCGCCCCATCACCGGTGTTGCGCAGGATCAGGTTTTCGAAATCCTCGTTCTGCAGCAATCGGCCCTGCAGCTGCACCGAAAAGGTGTAGGGCTGGCCCGGGGGTGCCGGCGCACCACCGATACGCCCGGCCGGCACCAGGCGGTTCTGGCTCTGCAAGGCCGCCACCACATCGGCGGCACTGAGTTTCTGCTGGGTGAGGCGGTCGGGATCGAGCCACACCCGGATCGCCAGGCGGCGATTGCCGAAATAGGTGATCTCCCCCACGCCCCGCACCCGCCGGACCTGGTCGGTGAGCCCCTGATCCAGCTTGCCGCTGAGGGTTTCAACGCTGTAAGGATGAGCCGGATCGGTGCTGACCAGGTTGTAGACGAGCAAAATCGAATTGGAGGCCTGACTCACCGTCACCCCCGACTGGCGCACCTCGGTGGGGAGCTGTGGTTCGGCCAGCGCCACCCGGTTCTGCACATTCACCTGGTTGATGGCGCCATCGGTGCCACTGGCGAAGGCGATGCTGATGGCGCTGGTGCCATCGGCGGCACTGGTGGAGGTGATGAACTCCATGTTCTCCACTCCGTTGATCTGCTGCTCCAGCACCGCGGTGACCCCTTCTTCGACACTCACCGCATCGGCGCCGGGGTAGCGCCCACTCACCTGCACCGTCGGCGGGGCGATGTCCGGCAGGTTCTCGATCGGCAGGATCGGCAGAGCGATCAGACCGGCGATCACGATCAGCAGGCTGCAGACCGTGGTGAGCACCGGCCTGAGGATGAAGCGGTTGGAGGCGGACATCGGCGTTCCTTTCCCTAACGCGACGGCCCGGCCGCCGCCGGGGCCTGCTGCACCGGAAGGCCATGGCGCAGGCTGAGCAGACTGCTGCTGATCACCAGGGCCCTGGCCTCCAGGCCGCTCAGCACCGGGTAGCGGCCATCCTGCAGGGGGCCGAGCTGCACCCGGGTCTGTAGGGCGAAGCGGCTGGTGGGCGGCAGCGACCGCAGCCGCTGCAGGGGCGCCTGGCCCGGATCACGCTCCAGCTCCTGCAGCGTGCCGAGGCGGTACACATAGCTCTGGCCGGAAGACTGGATCACGGCGCCCACCGGCACCGACAGCTGGGCGCGGCTGTCCAGCACCAAACGGGTGCGCACCCGCAGGCCGTTGCGCAAATTGCCATTTTTGTTGTCGTAGGCGGCCTTCACCAGCAGCACCTGGTTGCCGACATTGACGCTGGGATCGATTGAATTGACCACGCCACGCACCAGGGGCTGGCTGCTGCCGGGATCCTCCAGGATCACCAGCTGGCCCGGCCGCACCTGGTTGCGCAGCCGGGCCGGCAGATCGAGGCGAGCTGTGAGCTCGCCATTGCGGATCACGGTGGTGAACGGGTCACCGGCCCGGATCACATCCCCCACCTTGACCGTGACATCGCCGATCATGCCGGCGCTGGGGGAGCGCAGGTCGCGGAAGGCCAGATCCGCCTGGCGGGCCTTGAGATTGGCGGAGGTCTCGATATAGGCCTGGCGCAGCTCATCGCGCTGCAGGGCGCTGGCGGCTCCCACCCGGGCCAGGTAGTCGAAGCGCTCGTAGTTGAGCCGGTCCTTGGCCTGGGCGGAACGCAGGCTCAGCACCTCCGCCTGCAGCTGGGCCTGATCCAGCACCACCAGCAGCTGGCCCGCCTTCACCCGCTCTCCCTGGCGGATGCGCAACTCCTGGATGCGGCCGCCGGCCTGGGCAGCCAGTTGCACGGCTTCCACCGCATCGAGGGTGCTGATCGTTGCTACCTCCTGCCGGAAGGTGGCGGGGTTGACCGCGATCGTGTCGACGGCCAGGGGGCGGGCCGCCTCCGGGCTGGAGGGACGGCAGCCCGTCAGCAGGGCCATACCGCAGAGGGCGACCGCCGGAAGGTCGCGCCGGAGAGGCATGAATGCGACAGGGGAATGGCCCCTCTTATACGTCGCTCGGCGGCCAGGCGCCAGGAGTGTGAACTTCTGCCGTCCTGGCGCAGCCGTTCGGACGACGCCAGCGGGCTTCGGCGGGTTCCGGTCGCCGCCCACCTGGACCCTGCAGCCGCGTGAGGGCGGCGTCCGCTGCTGGATGGAGCTGTCGCCGAATCCCAGTCTGCTGGCCAGCTCCTGGGTGATCTTCACGAGCTCTCCCCGATCCACAGGCGATAACCACAAAAGAGATGTAGTCCCCAAGCCACCATGACCACAAGCCCATTCTTGGTTTACGACTGCAGCGCTCATGCGGCGCTCACAACAGCGCTGCTGGCCAGCAATGGTGGCGGCATCGTCGTCGACGCCAGCAGCATCGTGCTGCACGCCTCGGGCAGTGACGCTGTCAACTTCTATGACGGCTCGATCACCGGGCTGGGCATCGGTGCCGGTCTGTTGCTGTCCTCCGGCACCACTCCGGGCACCATCAACACCTCCAGCAGCTTCGGTACCGATAACAGCGGCACCAGTGGTACTAGCAACGGTGACGCCGATATTGATGCGGTGGTCAACCATGTATTTCAAACTCAATCTTACGACGCCACCACCCTGGGCTTTAGCTTCAGCGTCACCGATCCCACAGCTACTTCCATCAGTTTCGATCTGGTTTTTGGTTCGGATGAGTATCCGGAATGGGTGGACGCTTTTGTCGATTCGGCTGTGGTGATGGTGAATGGTGTCAACTATGCCCTATTTAATCATGATCCCAATGCCCCGCTGAGTGTTATCAGTGCAAATCTAGCAGCAGGATATTTTCAGGATAATGGCACCAACTTGTTAGCAATCGAATATGATGGTGTCAGCCATGTGCTGAAGATCGTTGCACCGATCATTGCCGGTCAAGTCAACACAGTCAAGATTGGCATTGCCGATACCGGTGATCATATCCTCGATTCCGGTATCTTCATTGCCAACTTCAGTGCTGGCACCACGCCGGGATCTGGCGTCGTCGACAACCCTGGTGGTGGCACCACCGGCGACGATACCTGCACCGGGTCCAACAAAAGTGAATACTTTGATCTCCAGGCCGGCAACGACATCGCCTACGCCAGTGGTGGTGATGACATCGTCGTGGCCGGTGCCGGCAAGGATCAACTCTTTGGTGGCAGTGGCAGCGATCAGCTCGAAGGCGATGGTGGCGATGACTGGCTGGATGGTGGGGCTGATCTGGATACCGCCATTTATAGCGGTGCCAGCAATAATTATCAGTTCAGCTACGACCTCCTCACTGGTGTCACCACGGTCAATGACGCCCAGGGCCTCGAAGGCCTCGATTCGCTGATCGGGGTTGAACTGCTGAAATTCAGTGATGGGGTCTTCAACCTCAATGGCGCCAGCCTCACCCCGGCAGGTTCGTTGCCGCCGCC
>CAIZOZ010000241.1 GCA_903934745.1 uncultured cyanobacterium | reverse complement strand
TGAGCTTAGGAGCGCGTGGCCCATCGTTTGAATGGCCATTCAGGCAGAAACCAAGGACAAGGCCTGGGTGTTGGGACGATGCGTTTTGGGGAGGATCAGAAAGTTCAGCCCTGCCGAACGTCTTCAGATCTGATAAGCAACATTCAACCTGCCTGAATGTCCATGGCGCCTCGTGCCATCAAAGGTGGTTGGTACTTTTTGTTCAGGGTGGAACCTGTTTTCGGCTGAGGAGAAAAGTCTGGGGAGTCCGTTAGTGGTTGCTCTCCGCATGATGCCGAGATTCTTGACAGAATTATTCCCACAAAGCAAAATGATCTGGCTTCAGTCCACCACATCAACCTTCGGATTTCTTTGTGGGTAGGAGCAAGCTGGTCCTTGGTGCAAGGGGCTTCAGTGGATGGAGTTGGCGAAACAGCTCTGAACCTGGTTCGATAGGTCCAGAGCACGAATCGATCCGAAGCGAGCCCTGACGCCAACGTTGGGAGGCCAGGATCCAGCCGGCCCCTCAGCCGAGTCCGATCTGGGCCAGAATCCCCTGACCGGTGAGCACTTCGGTGGCTAGTCCGATCACGAAGCCAAGCATGGCCAAGCGGCCATTCCAGGTTTCGGCAAAGTTCACAAAACCGAAGCGGGGCTCAGAAGTGTTGGCCATGAGAATTCCCGAGAACTTGATGATTGTAACGTTTTCTGGAGAGCCCTTGACTGTCGCCATTGCTGCATTCACCAGTTTTGGCGGACACCTGGTTTGGGGCGGCGGCCGTGCTGGTTGAAGCGTCCGTTGCTCCGGTCCCCGGCTCGCTCCGCCAGCGCTTGCAGTCCCAGCTGACGGCCCAGCTCCCGGCGCAGCCGGAGTTGGTGCTGGTGACCGATCTCGATGGCACCTTGCTGGCGGGTCCTTCCCCATGGCGCCGTTGGCTGTATCGCTGGCTGGTGCGGGAGCGCCATCGCGTGCTGCATGTGTTCAGCACTGGCCGTGATCTGCGTTCGGTGGCCCGGGTGCTGGCTGCCGAGCCCGAGCTGGGGCTTGCTGCCCCCCATCTGGTGATCAGTGACGTGGGCTGCACCGTCGCCTGTGGGCTGAGTCTGGAGCCCCTGCCCTTGGCCGTCGATCCGATCGAGGCGCGTTGGCGAGGCCTGCCGGAGCGTCTGCTTCCCCAGTTGGCGCTGATTCCCGGTCTGACCTCCCAGCCGGTGACGGCTGATCGTCGTCTGGCCTACTGCGTGGATGTCGAAGCGCTGGATGGCAGCTTGTTGCGGGAGCTCGAGGTCCATGGGGTGGATTGCCTGATCTCCGGCGGCCGCTATCTCGATGTGCTGCCTGCCGGTGTCAACAAAGGCAGCACCCTGTTGGCCCTGCTGGAGTGGCTGGAGGTGGCACCGGAGCGGGTGCTCACCGCCGGCGACAGCCTCAACGACCTCGCCATGTTCGAAACCGGCCTGGCCTCGGTGATGATGGCCGATGCCGAACCTGGCTTGGTGGCGCATCTGCCGCGCCTACCAGCCACCTATCAGGCCAGGGCTGAGGGCTGTCAGGGGATCGTTGAGGGACTGCATCATTTCGGCTTCACGGCGCTGCTGGAGGGGCGTCCTTCAGGGCGTGTCAGCAGCGAACCATCAGGCCTTCAGCACGGCTTGAG
>CAIZOZ010000240.1 GCA_903934745.1 uncultured cyanobacterium | reverse complement strand
CATATTCAAAAGGCAAATGCAGCGCTTGGTGATCTGACTCCTGAAAAAATGGCGCACTTGCAGCCTGGCGAGGCTTATGTGTGGTCAAGCAAGGCGACGGACTCCGCATTCAGTAAAGGTGCTCTCAAAATCCGCTGCCGTCCAAGAGTGACTCAGCATGGCGGCTCTACCAAAACTGCTGTCTGAAGCTCTCAGCTATCGCCCACTTTCTTGGCTCGATGCTGATTCTTCTTGTTATCAGTGATCGAAGCCTATTTCCGTATACAGCACCACCTCCGCGATCGTGTGCGGCTGGTGAGCATCTCCCCCCGGGAGCATGAGAAGGGCACCTGCCCACTCAGCCACACGAGCTTCGATGACCCCGTCGCTGGCGAGCTGTCCCTGCTGGATCAGCTGGCCGCTCCCGCCGCTTAGCCCTCCCCCCCCTCGCCGAGCCCGCCCTGGAGCAGCTGGTGGAGCAGTTGCCGGCGGCGCAGGCCACGGCCCTGCGGCTCACCGTCCTTGAGGCTCTCTCCCTGCGAGCCGCCGCGGCACAGCTCCAGATCAGCTCGATAGGGACTCCTGAAAAAGCCAAAACCCTTGTGCTGCAACGGCATTGGGCGATCGGTAGGCGTTAAACTGGTCTCGAACGTGGCAGTCTGCGATTGCTGCCACCATTGACGGCCGCACATGTACCGGAAGCAAAATAACGGTCAGCTCTCAATCAATGAGTTCCATCTGCCTTTTGGCGGAAAACTCGACCCGGACAACCGCTGGGTGCTGTTGTCTGAGTTGATCCCCTGGCAGGAGCTGGAGGAGACCTATGCACCCCAATTCAACGCCACGATTGGTGCTCCTGCCAAGCCCGTGAGGCTGGCATTTGGTTCGCTTTACATCAAGCAACGCTTGGGGCTGACCGATGAGGAGACGGTGCATCAGATCAGGGAGAACGCCTACATGCAATTCTTTCTGGGTTTCTCTGGTTACTCAAGCAAGGCACCTTTTGACCCGTCAATGATGGTGCATTTTCGCAAGCGATACTCTGACGACGACCTCCGGCGAATCACTGAGCTGGTAGTGCAACGAGGGAAAGAGATGCTGGTTGAAGTCATTGCATCGCAGCCTGAAGAGGATGACAGTGACGATCAAGATTCTGGCAACGAAGGTCAACTGTCCATTGACGACTTCATCAAGCCTGCCGATTGGCCAGAAGGGAAGAACTGGGGAACGCTGACGATTGATGCCAGTTGCACGCCTGCTGACATCACGTATCCAACGGATCTAAAACTGCTGAACGAGGCGCGAGTCACAACCGAACGAATTATTGATGACCTCTGCAAGGCTTTCCCTGGCGTTCGAGCTCATCGTCCACGTTATGACCGCGGCAAAGCACGCTTCCATTTCCTCAATTTAGCCAAGCAGAAAAAGCCACGCCGCAGGAAACTGAAGGCTGCCGTGATGCGGCAGCTCGGCTATCTGCAGCGGAATCTAGAGGCAGTTGATGCCCTCATCGCAGCTGGGGCAAGCCTTTCTTGCCTCAAGCGACATTGGTGGCACAAGCTCCTTGCTTGCAGTGAGCTATGCAGGCAGCAAAGTGTTCTGATCCACAGCAAAACGCGTAGCATCCCAGATCGGCTGGTCAATCTGGTTCAACGCCAGGTGAGGCCAATCGTTCGTGGCAAGGCACGTGCTGCTGTTGAGTTCGGGGCAAAGATTAGCGTCTCGGTTCAGAATGGCTTCCCGTTCCTCCATAGGATCAGCTGGGACGCCTACAACGAAGGAGGAGACCTGATTGCTCAAGCCGAAAAATACAAGCAGGATAATGGCTGCTACCCCGAACGCATATGTGCAGATCGCATCTACATCAACACCAAGAATAGACACTTCTGCTCGAGGGTGAACATTCGCCTCTCTGGCAAGCGCTTGGGCAGGCCACCGAAGAATCCAGACGTCAACGCTGCACACAAGCAACTGCTCAGCGCCGATCAGCGCAGGCGGAATGAAGTGGAGGGTGTTTTTGGTTCTGGAAAACGTAAGTATTCGTTGAGACTGATCATGGCAAGGCTGGCCCATGGAGCTGAGACCTCAATCTCCATGGCCTTCCTAGTCATGTGTGCTGAGAAGATCCTGAGGCTGCTGCGCCTCTTTTTTGTCTTTCTTTGTGGCTGGTTTCGGTGTTACCTGTGGCCCTATGAGCCATCCAGGAGAGTCAGACGCTTTTCGTCCACTGGTTGGCTTGATGTGCTGCTGACCGCATAGAGAAGTTGATTGGGTCCGTGATCCCCGGTTTCGGCGGCAGATTGGCCCTGCCTGGCACCAAAACTTTTTCAGGAGTCCCGACGTAGAGCCCGCGGTAGAGCGCCACGATGCGGTCGAGATCGAGGCGCCCCAGCTCATGCCGATGGACGATCCGGTGGGACGTCTCCCGCAGCAGGCGACGATCGCGGCGCACGTCGCGGCTCTGCTGAAAGCGGTTTTCACGGGGATCCAGCAGGGAGACGATCCGCGTCGGGATCAGTCGGGCCCCCGTACGCCGCAGGTTCGCGGTCAGCTCCGGTTCGAGGACGGGATTCACGTTCGGGACAATCAGGGCTCGGTCGGGGTACGCCGCGATCAGCCAGTCCTTCAGGCGGACCAGCTCCGCTGCACTCAGACGCGGTGCGGGATTGGTGCTCCGCAGCCAGTTGTTGACGAAAACCGCCCGTTCCACCCCCAGGCATGCCAGCAGTCTGGCCAGCAGTGCCGCCTGCGTTGACACCACCCCGAGCCAGACGGGCTTGTCCCACGTCCGCACTTCCAGCACGGAGGCGTGGACATGGCGCGACAGGATCGAGCAGGCGCATGCCGCCGGCTGCTCCCCGGAGACCTCAAGCAGCGGGATCACCTCCGTGCCAACCGCGATCAGGCGGATCCGGCCCGGCAGGTTGCTCCCCAGGCTGCCGGGTGGGGCATCGCGCAGGGTGGTGAGGATGGGGCCCCAGGGCCCGGTCACGGGTCCAGTCGTGCTCTCCAGGTCCCGGATACGGCGCTCAGGCAAAGGGGTGGGCTCCACGGGGTTCGATTGTTATGGCAGCGGGATCACGAGCCGCCGCTTTCCGTTGGCCTCCAGGGGAATGGCGGCCACCGCCTCGATCTCAACGTGCAGGTCCGGTGGCAGCTTGCGCCGCAGCCGTGCGGTCAGCATCGCCACAGCGTCCGTGGACGGCTGCTGCAGCACCACCCGCACCAGGATCTGCGCTCTGCTCTGCTGGCGCACCTGCCAGCAGAGCACATCCGCTTCGGCGCCCAGCAGTTCATGGAAGAACGGCCAGAGCAACTTTCGGCCATCGCCTGTGGAGATGGAATCCACGGCGCGCCCGTGGACCGCCGCCAGCAGCGGCAGGGTGCGGCCACAGCTGCAGGGCGCCGTCGCCCATGCCGCCAGGTCGCCGGTTTCATAGCGGATGATCGGCATCGTCCACATCCCCAGGGCGGTCACTCGCAGTGGGCCCGCTTCGCCGGGCGGGGCCTCCACCTCCACCACATGGCTGTCGGCGCTGACGTGCAGGCCGGCGTGCTGCTCGCATTCCCAGGCGAAGTTGGACACTTCCTCCAAGCCGTAGACATCCACCGGATCGGTGCCGAGGGCCTCGCGCACCAGGGCGCGGGTCCTCGGTGTGAGCGGCTCGCTATCGGAGATCAGCACCCGTGGCGGCCGCACGGGCTGGCCGGCCACGGCCTCGGCCAGCAACTCCAGCGTGCTGGCTCCAGCCACCACGCAGGCGTGGCGCTGCCGCAGCAGCTGCCGGGCCCACCCCGCCGGGTCGGCCAAAATCGAGACCCAGTCTTTCGGGGCGAGCCCGAGTCGCTGCAGCCGCTACACCCGGTGGTGTCTCATGCGGATTTCCAGCGTCCGGTCCGTCCAGCGGAAACCGTGCTCGAAGAGGATCCGCCAGGCCACGGCGCGATTCCAGCAACGCTCGAAGGGACCCAGCACGATCTGCATCGGCATCCCGGTCGACCCGCTGGTGGACGCGACCGTGCAGGTGGTGCGATCCATCCCCCGGGCCACGGCCTCCCCGCTGCGGGCGGCTTGGAGGGCCGCCTTGGTGAGGGGCGGAATCCGTGTGAGGTCGGCGAGCGTGCGAAACATCTCGGGCCGGAAGCCCGCTTCGTCGTACAGCCGGCGATAAAGAGGCACGTTGCGGTAGGCATGCACCAGCAGCCGCCGCAGCGTTGCCTCCTGCCGGTGCTGAAACCACTGCGGCGGCCGACGGCTGGAGGCTCTGGCCCGATGCAACAGCCACCAGGTGGTCAGCACCTCACCAAGCATCGGTCAGGCCGGACGGGGTTGTGCCGGCGGCAGAGATCGGCTTTGCGGTCCAGTGGTATCCCCACGGACCAAGCCGGAGGCTGTGCACGATGCCAGTGATCTGGTAGCTCACCCTGGCATAGGACTTCAGCGCCGGCCTGTTCTCCGGCCGCACCAGGGTCAGCGCGGCCGTGCAATCCTTGGCGCGCACCTGCCGCAGCCAGGTGGTGCTGAGCGCTGACGCGACTCCTTGGCCTCGCTCCGCCGCTGACCTATGGATGTTGAATTCAAAGGCCTCGCCGACGGCCAGTGGCAGATCGCGATCCGGAGGCTCTGCGTGGGCACGGCAGGTGGAGCCCCACAGTGCCCCCACGATCCGGCCCTCGTGGCGGACGATGGGGCAGCGATCACCTTCCGCAAGCAGCATCGTGGCGTTGTCGTTGCCGGCGTGAAAGGAGCGATAGGCCTCCACCCCTTCGCGCATGAGCCAATCGATGGAGAGTGGGAGGCGCGAGGGACGGACAGGGATCGGTTCTTCGAGCGAGTGGCTTGGCACGTAGAGCCGCCTGTATCCGAGCGTGTCCAGGAATCGGAACCAGGTGCTGCGCAGGTCCTCGTCGCGCAAGCTCCGCCAGGCTCGGGTCGGGAGCCTTTCGCTCATCACCACACTGCCGATCCCTCCCAATTGGACTCTGCCGGGGGCACTGAACAACAGCCGCTTTCGAGACATCAAGCGACTATTGCGAATCGAGTTTGGTGCGTTCACCAAGGGGTAAGGAGAGTCAGGCCTTCTCAGCGAGCACAGCGATGTAGTGGGCCGTCTGCCAGCGGCTGGGCAGCCGGGCAAGCAGTTCCCAGCTCTCCAGCAGCCGTACGTAAGCCCGCTGGCAGCAGCCAGGAAGATGGCTAATGGGCCAGGCCAGGGCTACGGCGACCACGCGCGGGCAGTGCATGAGCGCCCGGGTGGTCAGGATGTGGAACCCGGCCTCCCTCAGGGCCTGCAGCAGCGGGCCCCGGGCCAGGGTGACACCCACCTGGTAGGGCACGATCCCGAGCCGCAGCAGCGGCCCCAGCAGCGGTCCGTTGCGCAGACGGATCAGCGGGTTTTCCGGGTTATCCATGGTGAGGATCAGCCGGCCCCCCGGCTTCAGGACTCGGCCCAGCTCCTCGAGGGCAGCGGTAATGCTTACAGAGGACTCCAGATGATCCAACGTGGAGCCGGAAAACACAGCATCGAACTGCTCTGCGGCAAACGGCAGCTGCCGCACATCCGCCATCACCCCATCAAGGCCTGGGTTGCGGGCAACAGCCTGATCCACGATCACCGGCGACACATCGATCCCGGTGACCTCCAGTCCATACCGGAGCATCCCCTCCACCACGCCGCGATGGGCCACCTCATCGAACAGATCAGTTTTGAGCAAGGCAAAGGGGCTGGCGGCCGGTAGCGGCAACCAGTCGTGGATCAGGGCCAGTTGCTGGCGATCTGTGAATTCGCGCCAGGGGGAAAGTTGCTGGTCGCACCACACACGGCCGACCCTATCCCAATAGGTTTCTAGCGCTCTAGCTTGCTGCAGCCCGGGCAGCAAGGATTTCGTGGAAACCTGGACACTCACGAGAATTTTTATTTTCAGCGCACCTTACGACTCATCTTGGCTGGTGACTCCACCATCCAGCGGCGGTCGAAGTTCTTCCGCGTCCATTGGATGCCCATACCATTGGCACTGAGGGTGATCTGCTCGACGTGGCCCGCCATCATGGCGCCTCCAGCCTGCGGCTCGATCGATGTCACAGAAGAGGCATCCCGTGCTCTTCTTAAGGATCCCGCACTGCTGATTCTCGATGAGGCCACCAGCGCCCTCGACGAGGCGCGCATCCTGCAGACCGTGGAGCGCTTCGCCACGGGGCGCTCCGTGCTCACGGTGGCGCACCGCCGGCTGAGCTCGGTGCAGCACGCCGATCAGATCCTGGTGCTTGCTGGCGGCCGCATCGTGGAGCGGGGTTGGCATGGGGAGCTGCTGGGGTTGGGGGGCGCGACGCGACGTTGTGGGAGAGGCCGCAGCAGCGGTGCTCGCATCGAAGCGCTACTGAATCACGTCGCGGTAAATAGCCTCCAAGCGCGACGTGAAGCCGTTGAGTTCAAACAGGTCCCGGGCTCGGGCGTGGCCGCGAACCCCGAGCGCCTTGGCGAGGGCGCGGTCGGACAGCAGCTGCTCAAGACGGCACGCCAGAGCCTCTGGGTCGCCGGGGGGTACCAAGTAGCCCGTCTCCCCGTCCGCGACGATCTCCGCAAGACCGCCGCAGCGGCTCGCGATCACGGCTACGCCGTGCATCTGGGCCTCGGCGGCGATCATGCCGAAGGGTTCTTCCCATAGAGAAGGAACGCAGGCGACCCAGGCGGAGCGAACCATGGCAAGTGTGGCCTCGGGTGAGAGTTTCCCCGTGAAGGTCACCCGTTCGCCGACACCCAGGTCATCAGCGAGGCGAACGAGGTTGCACCGTTCGGGGCCGTCGCCGATCACGACGAGTCTGCTGATGGGATCGCGGGGAGCCAGACGGGCGAACGCCCGCAGAAGAGTGTCGATGCCCTTCTCCGGCACAAGGCGGCCTGCCACCACCGCCCTTGGCGATGGCGACAGATCAATGCGAGCTTCCGCCGCAGCGGTGCCGGGGTGAACGACGCTGGCCTTCCCCATGTGAGGGGGGCCGAACTCCGCCAGCCGATTTGCCACAGACTGGCTGATGGCGACGACCCGGGTAAACCGTGGAGCCAGGGTTCGATCGGCCGCCAGCTGAGTCATGAGCGGCAGCCAGTCGTGGAGGGGCAGACAGCCAGTCCGCAAACAGGCGATCCCAGGACGAAATGGACAGATGCGACCATCTGGCAGCAAGCGGTTGCCTACCGGGCAGATCGCCCTGTTCCACATCGCGTAGTAAATCACTGGCACATCGCCGAGCGCTAGCAGGATCAATGGCGAAAGCTGGGTGAGGTAGAGATTGATATGGACGACGTCGGGAGCGAATCCGGCGAGCACCCTGCGAAGCGCCCATGCCGCCGCCAGGTTCGCGGATTGCACCATCGTGCGCCACCGACCCGTGGTGCCGTAGCCCAGATCATCAGCCAGATTGGCTTCGCTGCCAGCTGGCGCGGTGGAGGCGAAAACCCGTACTTCATGGCCCCGCGCCCGCAAGGCATCACGGAGGCTGAAGACGATCACCTCAGCACCGCCAGCAAGGGTGCCGTAGTCGTTCACGAGCAGAATCCTCATGTTGCCCAGGCCCTTCAACTCCCCGGGCTCGAGCCGGAATCTCGCCGTGAGATGAAGCGAGAGAAGGGAGGGAGGGAGGATCGCCTCGCTGCAACGGAGAGTGCTTCGATGAAAAAGCCCGCCGCATTGGTAACCTGCCAAAGGGCGAGAGCCGCCATCAGGCCCAGCTTCGCCAAGATGGGGTCCTTTCGCTCCGCCAGATGGCGATGGACACGACGGGGCAAGCTGTTGTGGAAGCCAAGATCGTCCCGCATCGTTCCCGACCGGCGCTGCTTCCGCTTGGCCTGATAGAGGTAGGCACCTCGCCCGTAGCGGATATGGAGATCGATGAATTGTCCAAGGGACTGGGAATGGCGGTGTTCCACGCGAGCGTCTGGACGCCAGATGAGCGGCCATCCGGCGATGCGCCAGCGGTCACAGAAATCACGGTCCTCGGCGCCAGCGCGGGGAAAGCTGCGATCAAAACCACTGAGGCAAAGAAAACGCTGCCTCGGGCAGAGCATGTTATTGCTGGCCAAGAAGTAGGCGTTATCTGGATCGGCGTTGAAATGCGCGTAAACAAGGTCCACGATCATCTGACTCGTGGAGGCAAGGAGCTCAGAGCCAAGGCCATTCAGGGTGGTGCCGCCCACGAGTGCGCCGGGCTGATCTCGGGCCGCCCGCACGAGCGTTTCGAGCCATTGGGGCTCCGGCCGGCAGTCGTCGTCGGTGAAAGCGATCCAGGTGCCCCGTGCCTCTTGAACGCCGCGATTGCGGGCCGCTGCGGGCCCGGCGTTGTCCTGGCGGATCACGCGCAGATCAAGCCGGCCAGCCCATGCCGGGCCCAGGCCCTCAATCGACTGCGGACTGCCGTCATCCACCACCACCACGTCCCACGGCTCAAGCAGGGTCTGCTCAGCAAGCGCAGCAAGGCAGGCCTGCAGTTGCTGGGGCCGCCCGAACGTGGGAATCACGATCGTGGCGACAGGCCCATGGATGGGAGGTTCGGAATGGCGGCCCAATTGGACGCCTGGGTGGCCCCCCGCCATAGTGCAAACTGGTGCTTCAGGGTGCATGACAGAGTAT
>CAIZOZ010000239.1 GCA_903934745.1 uncultured cyanobacterium | reverse complement strand
GTTCATCGCGGCGCACCTGCAGATTCAGCAGTTCGATCGGCCGCAGACCCAGTTCGGCCAGCAGCATCAGGCCATCCCGCCAGCGCCGGACGGCTTTATCTTCTGGGTGCGCCGCAAGCAGTTTGAGGATCTGCTGCTCCTGCGAAAATGATCATCTTACAGCAGTGATTTCTGACACTTAACTGGCTGGTGACACGCACATCTCCCACAGCAGTCGAGTAGCAAAGAGCGCCCCCCTGGGTAACCTCCGCCGCTGCCCCCGCCCAGGCAGCCCCTGCTGCCATGTCTCCCTCGAACCCCTGGCTCACGACTGAGGAGCTCTGCGCCCAGTTCGCGATCAGCCGCTCCACGCTGTTTACGATCAAGCGCAGCGGCCTGCTCAAGCCCGGCCGCCAACTGCTGCCCAAGAACCCCGCATCACCACGCTCCCACCTGCTCTGGCATCTGCACCGCTGTGAGATGGCGCTCGGGAGGCAGGTATGAGACATCACGAGCTCGATGTCCAGGGCTCCGCCTGGGTGGACAACCCAGCCCTCTGCTGCAGCCTCTCGATCAGCCGCTCCAACCTCGGCCGCTGGCGGCGGCGGGGGCTACTGCACCATGGCCACCACTGGGTCAAGAAGAACCCGGCGGTGCCCCGCTCCGATCTGCTCTGGCACCGGCAGCGCTGTTCCGCTTTGCTGATGCGGACCCGAGGCCGTTGCGGCGCCATGGCGGAGTCTTCCCCCGTTCAAGGCAGCGAGCCGACTGGGGATTACGTGCTCCTGCACCGCGACACCGGCACCGCTCTCTACGCCACCCGCGCCACCGAGGCCGAGATCTACAGGGCCAACGCCAACCTCAGGCGATCTGGGAACCGCAACCGCTACGTGGCGGCGAGGCACCTGCCGCACCCGGGAGGAGGCCCAGGGTCGTCATCCTTCCCAGCAGTTACCTGAGCCCCGAGACGCTTGGGATTTGGGCAACTGATGCCCGTCTTACGACCGTCCAACCCACCCTCTGTAAAACGTTAAGAAGTGCGAAAAATGGGCTCTTGAGGAACTTTTTGAGGAACTTTTGCGGATGACCCATTGCCCTGCAGGGGATCTCAGCGAAATTCAGATGGCTTTTAACCGATTGGTCCTGAGTTCGAATCTCAGGCGACCCATTTTCTGAAACGCCTTGGAACGACTGGAAGACGCCTGTCCCGCAGACGTTTTCTGCGAACGAGCTGGCTTCGCTCCTGTCCGGAATGAGACCGCAGAAGGTCGCCGAAAACCCCAGTTGGGTCATTTGTTTGGGACTTAGTCCCAAACAAAAAAGTGCAAGGTGAGGATTAGAACAAATCCAGCAGGTGGCTCGGGAACCCTCTAACAGCGGATCCCTGACGATGCCGAAACCTTCCAGCCCCTTGGAGCGCTCAATGCGGGGCTACCCAGCGGCTGATGCCACGGCTCTGGAGCGACTCTGCGATCGCCTGCTCGAAGCCTGCTGGCGTCCCCTCGAGTGGTGTAATTCCCCCGGCACCCCCACCCCGGCGTAGCCGGGGTGGGCCGCGCACCTCAGGCGACTGGCTCCGGCTGGCGTTGCAAGGGGTGGGCAGGCCCGTTTCCCTGGTTTGAGAACCACCTCAACCAGACGAACCATGCCCAAGCTGGATTCTGGCGCCTCTTCCTTGGCGTCGCTACTGGATGGCAGCAGCGCCGGGGAGCTGATCCCCGAGCTGGCCCGCCACGGCCTGCAGCAACTCATTGAGCTGGAGGTCGCCGCGGTGCTGGGTGCCAACCGCCATGAGCGCAGCGAGGACCGGCTCGGCTACCGCAATGGCTACCGGTCTCGCAGCCTCACCACCCAGGTGGGGGACATTGATCTGCTGATCCCCAAACTGCGGGCCGGTAGCTTCCTGCCCTCGATCCTCGAGCCCCGCCGCCGGGTGGACCAGGCCCTCTACGCCGTGATCATGGAGGCCTACATCAGCGGGGTCTCGACCCGTAAGGTCGATGCCCTGGTGGGTGCCTTGGGCTCCCAGAGCGGCATCTCCAAGTCGCAGGTGAGCCGGATCTGTCAGGAGATTGACCAGCAGGTGCAGGCGTTCCTGAACCGCCCGCTGCAGGAGGCCGGCTACGCCTACGTCTACCTGGATGCCACCTACCTCAAGGGCCGGCTGGGCAAGGCCCTGCAGGTCTGCTCAAGGGCCGTCGTCGTCGCCATGGGCGTCTATGCCGACGGCCGCCGCGAGCTGCTGGGCCTCAAGGTGGGCGACAGCGAGAGCGAGGGCTTCTGGAGCGAATTCATCGCCTCCCTCAAAGAGCGCGGCCTCACTGGGGTCAAGCTGGTGATCTCCGACGCCCACGTGGGGCTCACCAAGGCGATTCGCAGGCAGCTGCAGGGCTGCGTCTGGCAGCGGTGCCGTGTCCACTTCGCCAGAAACCTGTTGCAGCGTGTCCCCAAGGCCCACCAGGGCATGGTCACCGCTGCATTGCGCTCCGTGTTCGCCCAGGAAACGGCTGCTGAGATCCTCAGCCGCTGGGATGACCTGGCCGCCTCGCTGGCGGAGCGTTTCCCCAAAGCTGCTGAACTGATGAACGAGGCCCGGGAGGACGTGCTGGCGTTCCGTCACTTCCCACAGCCCCACTGGAAAAAGGTCTGGAGCACCAACCTGCTGGAGCGGGTCAACGAGGAGATCAAGCGCCGCACCCGCGTCGTCGGCATCTTCCCCAACGACGCGGCGATCACCCGTCTGGTAGGGGCGGTGCTGCTGGAGCAGCACGAGCACTGGCAGCTGGAAGGACGCCGCATGTTCTCCGCCGAGAGCATGGCTGCCATCCCGGATCTGGAGAACATCCCTGCCTTGCAGACCGCCAGCGCCTGAGAGGTGCAACACGCAGGCCCCAGGTGAGCAAGGTTGCAGCGCCCCCACAGGGCGCAGCAACCTTGCTCGCCGCCCGGGGGCCGGTGTCGTAACCCCTGAGTTGCACAGACTCCTGCCGCTCTCAACACATCCGCGATTTGACGAAGGACTTGACAAGTCAATCGTCCCGATTCATCATGGATCAATGAGGCGTAGTTGCGCCTCCGGAATGACAGCCCGTCATTCCACCCTGTTCACCCTCTGATCAGGGCATTCGGGTCTCGGGATTTACACCACGTAAAGGGACGCGGCCAGGGATGACCTGGCTCTACTCGCCTAAGGGCCCACGGTGGGAAGGGCTGCTTGTTGAGTCGCTCGTTTCTAACCCTGATGCCGGGCTTGGTGCCAGGCCCAAGCGTGCTGCAGGATCACCTCCAGTTGGGGATAGCGCGGCAGCC
>CAIZOZ010000238.1 GCA_903934745.1 uncultured cyanobacterium | reverse complement strand
TGCTTGTGCCCACGGGCCCCTCCCTGGCGGCGGGCGTTGGCCTGCTGGTGCTGCGGCTGTTCGTGGGGCTGGCCTTCATCCGTCACGGCTGGCCGAAGCTGCGCAACCTCAAGACTTGGTCGACGGCGATGAAGACGCCGGAATGGTTGTGTTTTCTGTCGGCGGCCTCAATGTGGGGTGCCGGGATTGCCCTGATCCCCGGGCTGCTCACCCCCCTGGCTGCCCTGGCGATCCTGGTGTCGATGGCCTACGCCATGGTGCTGGAGATCAGTTCCGGAACTCCGTTCATCGCTCCTGATCCGTATCAGATCCCGGAGGGGGACTACGCCGGCCCGATGGGTGTCGGTGAACCACCCAGCTGGGAGAAGGCGGCGGTTTACGTGGTGATGTGCCTGGTGTTGATCACCTCAGGTGGCGGCCTGTACTCCCTCGACAACCTGGTGATCGCCGATCTGATTCGCTCGCTGCTCTGAACACCGCTCACTTCGGCAGGCGCTGGTGGAAGCGGCCCAGCACCAGGCCAATCAGCACCGCCACGTAGAGCTGGCCCAGGATCGTGATCATCAGGGTGCCGATGTGGCTCTGGAGATGACCGGGCCTGCTGATCTCGTTGCCCACGGTTGTCAGGGCTTCGAAGGAGGCCGTCACCATCGAGGGAAAAGCCCGCAACGGTTCGGTCAACGGGTTGATCCCCGCCGGCAGGTAGTTGAGATCGAAGGCCAGGGGCTGAAAGATGAACAGGCTGTGCAACAGGAAGGCACCGAGGTAGCCGATCAGTAGATAGCCGGCCGCTGCCCCCAGTAGGACGCCCAGAGTCACATAGGGTTCCAGCATTAGAGTTCGTACCTTGCGCACCAGAAAAAAGGTGATGAATCCGGCCCAGATCAGTAGATGGAGAATCGTCAGATGCTTCGCCAGGGCTGGCGAGTCGGCCAGCGCGGCCAGCCAGATCAACTCGAAGACGATGGCGCTGATACCGAGTCCGTATAGCCAGCGTTTGTGGACCTGCAGTGGTGAATAGCGGGTCAGGAACACCATCATCACCACCGCCAGGGCGATCGAGTTGAGGGAGGTGAGCAGGGGCCAGTCCACGGCCAGGGGCTGCACCAGAAGCACCAGGGAGATCACCACCAGCTGATAGCCGTAGCCCCGATGGCGCTTGCGGATGCGCCGTAACTGTTCCTTTTTGAAGACGCGGGTCATGGGGGATCGGGCGACTGCCCGGCGGTTTGGCGATGGAGCGGATCAGCTGAGGGCGGGCAGCCGCGGACAGGCCTCCACCAGCGTGCGGGTGATGGCGGCGCGGGGATGGTCGAGCAGGTCGGCGCCGGGACCCTCCTCGACGATGCGGCCGCCTTCGAGCACCAGCACCCGATGGCAGAAGCCGCTGGCGACGCTCAGATCGTGGGTGACGAACAGCAACCCCAGCCCCAGCTCCCGCTGCAGGCGCCGCAGCAGCTCCAGCACCTCCGCCTGCACTTCGGCGTCGAGCATGCTGACGCTCTCATCGCAGAGCAGCACCCGCGGCTGCAGGATCAGGGCGCGGGCGATCGCCACCCGTTGCTGCTGGCCGCCCGAGAGCTGGCGCGGCAGGCGGTTCTCGAAGCTCTCCGGTGGCTCCAGGCCTACGGCTGCCAGCTGGGCGCGGGCCTGCTCGCGCGCCTGGGGGC
>CAIZOZ010000237.1 GCA_903934745.1 uncultured cyanobacterium | reverse complement strand
GTGTCAGCCCCAGTTCGGCCGCCAGTTGCGGCAGGGTGATGGCCTCACGGAGATGCTGATCCAGCCAGCGGATGGCGGTGTCCAGATGGCGAGCGCTGGCCACCGTGGCGTCGCCGTCCTCAGGGTGCAGCTGCAGCAGCAGCGCCCGCAGTTGCACTCCGAGCGCAGGGAGAAAGTCGTCGCTGATTTGCTGGCGGCTGTCGGGCTCGGCGCTGGTGTTCAGGCGATGCTGCAGCGAGCTGATCAGCTGGATCAGGCCCGGCGAGGCGGCCACGGCCTGGAGGTGGCGCAACTGATCGACCCGCAGGTGCTGGAGCGCCAGCTGGCGCAGCAGGCCGGCGCTCTCGAGGCGCAGGTAGCTGACCTGGGAATCTCGATGGTGACTGTGCGCCAGGTCGTTCGGCCAATGCCAGTGCAGGCTGGGGGTGAAGGGCTCCGGGCCGGCGGCGGGCAGCGGGGCGCTGCTGCGGAAGCCGCCGGGCCCATGGCTGAGCATCAGGCCAAAGAAGGCATCACCGCACTCGACCTGATTGGACGCCTGCCCCTGGGTGGTCACCTCGCGCAGGATCAGCGAGGGCGTCTGCAGGGTGCGGATCTGAAAGCTGAAATCGTCGGAGATAGCCGTTAAGGCTGATCGATCGATGCCGCCTAGAAAGTGCCGGTACTGCTCCGCCGTGCCCTCAAGTTGTTGATACGGAGCCACAACCCAGGTGCTGACCGCCTCCTGAACCTAAGGGAAACCCGCCGCTGGCCTCAACGGCCCCACCAGTGTTGAGGCCGCAAACCGAAACGCCATCGGGAGTGCAGCAGGGCTGGCTGC
The DNA here is from genome assembly GCA_903934745.1 of uncultured cyanobacterium. Classification (GTDB taxonomy): domain Bacteria; phylum Cyanobacteriota; class Cyanobacteriia; order PCC-6307; family Cyanobiaceae; genus Cyanobium. The sequence continues at coordinate 3,209 of CAIZOZ010000237.1, read as the reverse complement.
ACGGTGCGTGCCAGTGGACTGGCCCAGGGGTCCCGGCTCAGTTGGCGCAGGGCTTCATAGGCCCGCTGCTTGCGCAGCCAATGGGCGGGGTCGCCGCCGTGATCGGGATGCCAGCGCAGGCTGCTGCGGCGCCAGTGCCGGCGCAGTTCACTCCAGCTGCAGGGGTCCAACAGTTCCAGTTCCAGCCGGCAGCTGCGGGTAAAGGCAGCGAGCTGGGAGCGTTCCAGCCAGCGGCGCTGGCCATCGAGATCAGTGAGCGACCAGCCCTGGCGTTGCTGGCGGGCCGCATGGAGACGGCGCTGGTTGTCGCGGGCCTGGCGCTGTATCCGTTCCAGGGCCAGCTCATCACGGCTGGCCTGGGTGGCGCGGTCCATCAGCGCCAGCGAGAGGTCGAGGCCAACGCTGATCGTCCACCACAGAACCGCCAGTGAGGCCACGGTGAGCACCACGGTGAGCACCACGGTGAGCACCAAGGTGGGCACCAAGGTGAGCAGAAGGGCGATGGCGGCGGCCATGGAGCAGGAGCCAGGGAAGGGCTGGAGCCACTGTTATGGCAGAACTGTTACGGCAGAACTGTCATGGCAGCCCATTCAAGGCAGCACCCCCAGGGCCTGCAGCCGCGGCTGCCGCTCGCTGAAGGCACTCAGCAGCGGCGCGGGCTCGCCCTTGAGGCTGCGGCCCATCGCCTTGAGAGCGTCGAGCAGATGCTGCTCCAGCTCACGGCCGCCAAGCTGGCGGCGCTGGCCCTCGAGCAGCAGCACCTCAACCAGCGAGAACCCGACGCTGCTGCCACTGGCCGGGGCGAGCAGATTGGCATAGGAGCGACCGCTGCGGATCAGGGTCAGCAGCTGTTCATTGACGTGGCGGGCCCGCTCGAAATCGGCGCAGGCACAGCGATCAAAGCCGAGGCGGCCGGCGTGGAGCAGCAAGGACACGATCTTGGCCAGCTCGGCCAGTTTCAGCTGGGTGTCTTCGAGCACCTGGCCGAAGCTGCGCGGCCCCTGGGCCAGGCAGGCCTCCACCTGCTGGTAGCGCTCCGGCACGCCGCTGACCTGGCCGAAGCTGGTCTCGAAGCTGATCGTTTCAGTGGCTGGGGCCTCCTGCAGCCGCAGGTTGATCAGGCCGAGCCGCTGGCGCAGTTCGCTGTCGGTGCTGGAGGCGACGCCGCGCAGGAACAGATCGCGGCGGAACGACTGGTTGATCGCCAAGTCCTGCAGGCTCTGGCGCAAGGTTGGATCGGTTGCGGCCTGCACCACCGAGCGCACATTGGCGGGCAGCAGCTCGAGGAAGTTTTCCGGCAGGGTGGCGCTGGCGTGGAAGCGCAGCTTGTGGGCGGCGCAACGTTGATGCAGCTCAGCCACATAGAGGGGCTGCCAGCCCTGATTGGCATATTCCTGCAGGAGATAAGCAGGGCTCTGCGTGGGGATCTGGGCCAGCCGGCGGCGCAGGGCCGGCTGGGCCAGGGCCAGGGCCGAGGGGCTTTCTTCGCTGCCGAGCAAGCTGGTGAGGCTGGCGGCGGCCTGCTGAAACGCCTGGGCGGCGCTGGCGTCCCCTTGGCGTTGGCGGAGCAGTTCACCCAGGTGCTGGAAGGCGCTGGCACCCAGCCAGCCGGGAAAGGTGTTGTAAGAGCAGTAAAAAATTCCGCCCGGGTTCAGCGCCGCGGCGGCCAGCTGCAACAGCGCCTGCTGGATCGGTGCGGTGATCCAGGTGGCGATGCCATGGGCGACGACGTAGTGATGGGCCGCCGCCAGGGATCCGGGATCGGATGCGAGGCGGAGGAAGTCGGCCTCCTGGAACTGGATGTTGCTCAATCCCAGCTGCTGGGCCAGCCGGCGGCTGTGGACGATGTGATCGGGCTGGAAGTCGATGCCGGTAAAGCGGCCTTCGGGGTAGGCGGCGGCGAGCAGGCAGAGGCCCAGGCCCATGCCGCTGCCCAGCTCCAGATAGGCGAAGGCCTCGCCTTCATGGGATCGCGGTGGCTGATGGCCCTTGAGCAGGGCGGCGAAATCCAGCCAGGCCGGCGCCAGCTCGCGGTAGACCCCCGCGGTGTAAGACGAAGAACTGAAGTAGCCGTGATCCCAGGGCATGAGGCATAGAACTGCTGGCCTCCACCCTGATCGATCGCCGTTGCCCAGATCGCACGTCTTGCGGCTCGCCCACGGATGCGCATCGGCGCGGAGGCGCAGAGCTTTGGCAGGCAGGGAGTGCATCGGGCGGCTTGCTGGCCGCTGTCCAGGGCAGGCACATAGGCGTAGATGCGCATGGGCGCGCTGGCACTTCGGCGACAAAGTGCATTTACAACATTGAGCATCCGTAAGTTTGCGCAAAATCTTGTCGCCGTATCAGCGCAATCCTCTGTCTTAAGGAGAGCTGAGGACGCATAATGAGAGGACGTCCCTAATGGGGGCGAGAAATCCATTTCTTCCCCTTTTCAAACTCAGATGGCAACCACCACCACCAATGTCGTCGGCGTAGACGGCGTCGTGACAACGATCGGCGCTGACGGTACCGCCACGATCCAGGCCGGCACCACCGCCACCCCCAACACCAACACCGCCACCGGCACCACGGTTGAGGGCTCGGCCACCGCCACCGCCACCACTACCGCCCAGGTGGGTGCGCTCGACAGCACCTTCGACATCGGCGCTGGCGGCACCGTGTCGGTGACCGAGGTTTCGACCACCACGGCGACCGCGACCAACGTTGGAGGATTTGTAGGGGAGATCTCAAGTACTATCGCAATTACAGGTACTGGTCCAGCTACAGCTACAGCGCCGTCGATTACTATTCTCTCTGGCGCAACCACCCCCGTCAGCCTAACATTTACTGGTGCTATTCCTGTTACACTTGCTACTCCACAGCAGATCGCTGAGAGTCTTGCTGCTGCCATTAATAACCCTCTCGGCGTCAATTTTGGCAAATATACTGCTTATGTCGATGGCGCTGACAAGCTTGTAGTTACAGCTCTTGAAGCTTCTGGCTCCCCCACATTCAGCTTTACACCCACTTACCCAACGGGAATAACGGGGGGTACTGAGGCTACAACCCCAATTCAGGTTGGTTCACTAGCCCCAAGCACCGCCACGGCCACCGCTAAATATTCAGGCGATGCCGGCGGCATCCTGAATACAGGAACAGCCGTAGCCGATGACATCCAGATCGGCGCCGGCGGAATCGTTGGCGTCACGGTGGACAACACCGCCACCGCC
>CAIZOZ010000236.1 GCA_903934745.1 uncultured cyanobacterium | reverse complement strand
GTCCGATCCTGCTGCGGCTGCTGCCCGGCGAAACGGTGGTGGGTGCGGCCGGGGTGGGCGCCGATGGCAGCGTGCTGCTGGCCAGCCGCCAAGGCCAGCTCAAACGCCTGCGCGTCGACAGCCTGCGGCCCTGCGAACGCGGAGACCTCGGCCAGATCGGTCTGCGCTTCCTGGAACGGGGCGATCGCCTCGTGGATCTGCGTGCAGAACGCGGTGGCGTGGTGGGCGTGCGCTTGGACAACACCGACAGCCGCAACCTGCGGCTGCGGTCCGAAACACTGGAGGCCCAGGACTGCACGGGCACCGGCCTGCTGCTGTCGCTGCAGAAGGGCGACACCCTGCAGCAATTGGTCCCGCTGATCGATCGCTGAGCTGACCAGACCATCGCGCCAGCACTGGCCCTACGTCAGACGCCACCTGGCCCTGCTCACGCTTCAAGCCGCTCCACAGCCGCCAGAAACGTCGCCGCCACCTGATCCCAGCTGTAGTTGCCGACATGGCGCCGCCCGAACCGGCGGCAGCGCTCCTGCAGGGCTGGATCGCCCAACAGGGTGAGGATCGCCACCGCCAGGGCGGCTGGATCCCGCGGCGGCACCAGCAACCCCGCCTGACCATCGGGCACCACCTCGGGAATGGCCGTGGCCGTGGTGCTCACCACCGGCAGTCCACTGGCCATCGCCTCGAGAAAGACGATGCCGAACCCCTCCTGAATCGAAGGCAGACAGAAAATCGAGGCGCGCTGGTACCAGGCCCGCACCTCCTGATCGGACGCAAGGGCGCCGAGCAGCTGCACCGAAGCGCCGAGGCCCAGATCGGCCACCTGCTGGCGCAGGGCGCCGTGCTCCGGTCCATCGCCGATCACCACCAACCGGGCCTGCGGCCGCTGGGCCAGCACCTGCGGGAAGGCGGCGATCACATCGGTGACCCGCTTGCGGGCGTACTGACGGGCAACACAGAGCACCGTGAACGGATCGCGAGCGGCATCGATCTGCGCCAGCGCAGCGGGATCGGTGCTGGGACTCCAGAGACTGAGATCAAGGCCCTCCGGCACCAAGGCCAACCGTTCCGCCGCCACGCCGTAATCGGCCTGGATCCGCTCGCAGCAATAGCGACTGGTGGAGAGCACCAGGGGGGCGCGGCGGGCATTGAGGCGCTCCAGGCGCGAGAGCAGCCAGAGCATCAGCCGCGGCCAACCCCGCTCACAGCGGGCCTCCTCCGCCAGCACCCCCTTGATCGAGCAGGCATAGGCCAGTCCGGGTCGGCCGGCGAGGCGCACGCCATCGATATCGAAACCGACGCAGAGGTCATAGCGGCCACGGGCTAGCCGGCGCGGCAGGGTGAGATTGAACCAGAGACGGCGCAGCAGCAGATTGCGGGGCCAGCGACCCACTGGCGCCAGGCGCTCCACCTGATGGCCCCGATCGATCAGGCTGCGGGCCAGCCCACCGATGGCGACGGCCGTGCCACTGCCACTGGCGGCATCCTGCAACCAGGAATCAAGAAACGCAATCCGCATCAGGTGCCTGCAATCAACAGCAGAACAAGATCAACAACACAACCACAGCAACTCAAAGGCTGGCGGCAATCCCGGCGGGTTCCAGCATCAACTTGCTGGCCCGCACCGAAGGATCGAGATCGATCGGATAATTGCCATCAAAACAGGCAGTGCAGAACTCACCGTCGTTGGTCTGGGCCGCCTGCACCATGCCCGCCTTGCTGAGATAAGAGAGCGAATCCACCCCCAGATGCTGTTCGATCTCGGCCAAGGTGAGTCGGGCGGCGATCAGATGGTCCTGGGTGTCGGTGTCGATGCCGTAGAAGCAGGGATGGGTGACGGGCGGTGAACTGATGCGCATGTGCACTTCGGTGGCCCCGGCATCCCGCAGCGCCTGCACCAGTTTGCGACTGGTGGTGCCGCGCACGATCGAGTCATCGATCACCACCACCCGTTTGCCCGACAGCACATCCGGCAGGGGATTGAGCTTCACACGGATGCCGGCCTCACGCATCGCCTGGGTGGGCTGGATGAAGGTGCGGCCCACGTAGCGGTTCTTGATCAGTCCATCGGCGAAGGGGATGCCACTGGCCTGGGAATAGCCGATGGCGGCAGGAATACCGGAATCGGGAACTCCGATCACGATATCGGCCGCAACGGGGGTTTCCCGAGCCAGCACCTCACCGATGCGCACCCGATAGCTATAAAGCGATTCGCCGAAAAAGCGACTATCGGGGCGCGCGAAATAGATCATCTCGAAGATACAGAGCTTGGCCGGCTCCTCGCACCACTGAATCCGCTCCGGCGTCGGATCTCCCTGACGGAAATAAATGATTTCACCGGGCTTGACATCATCAACGAAGTTGGCGCCGATGATGTCGAGCCCGCAGCTTTCACTGCTGGCCACCCACTGGGCCTGGCTGGATTCCCCCAGATGGCCGAACACCAGCGGCCGCACACCATGACCATCCCGCAGGGCAAACAGCCCTTCCGGCGTGCCGATCAGCAGGCTGAAAGCACCGCGGCAGAGCGAGGCTGCATGGCGAATCGCCTCGCTCCAGCCCTGACCACCATCCACCGCCTGCTGCAACGCAAAGGCGATCAACTCGGAGTCAGTGGTGGAAGTGAACTCACTGGAGAGATGGTCCAAGGCCAGGCGCAACTCGGCCGCATTGACCAGGTTGCCGTTATGGGCCAGGGCAAAGGGCCCAAGCCTGGTCATCAACACCACGGGCTGGGCATTACAGGCCTTGCTGCTACCGGTGGTGGAATAACGGTTATGGCCAATCGCCAGTTCACCCGGCATCCGTTCGAGCACGTCCTGGTCAAACACCTGGCTCACCAGGCCCATGTCCTTGTGCAGACGCACCTGATCGCCCTGAAACACCGCGATCCCAGCCGACTCCTGGCCGCGATGCTGCAGGGCGTAGAGACCGAAATAGGTGAGATTGGCCACGGCCTGGCCCGCCGCCATCACCGCAAACACGCCGCAAGCTTCTTCAGGCTTGTCAGCGGGCTCGTCGCCTGGAGGTAGCACCAGCAACTGCTGAGGCCGCTGGGGACGATCAGCCGGGGGCTCGGCGGAAGACAAAGGGCAGGCCACCGTCAGGTTGAATAGATCATTGCGCATCAAGGGCATCGGCCCAGGC
>CAIZOZ010000235.1 GCA_903934745.1 uncultured cyanobacterium | reverse complement strand
TCGCAGCTTTGGCTTCATTGACCCCGCTTCGTTTCAGACATAAGGTCTGTTGCAGTGTGTTGCGGTTCATCGCGGCATGCTGCAGCGCCTGTGTCGAGTGCACCTCGGCGCCCTTGCTCACCCACGGTGCCTGAACCGCCGGCTTGGACTTCACCGATCGCCTGGATCAACTCGAGCCGAATCGCCGCATGATGCGTAGCTGGATGCTCTCCAGCGGCATGCGGCTGAGCTTCGTTATCGCCATGAAAAGCCATCTGGGGCTGCTGGCGATCACCCGCTCCTTCTCGAATCCGACTGTGATCAGGGGAATTGCCTCCACGGAGGAGGAGGCCTACCGCCGCATCCGCCAGAACAACCCCGGCATGCTGATCTGCAGCGATCAGCTGGTGGAGGGCCATGGCTTCTCGCTCTGCCGCAGAGCCACCCAGTCCGTCATCGATCTGAGGGTTCTGATGGTGCTCACCCAAGCTGATGCTGATACCGGTCGCGCCCTCGAGAGTGGTGCGACGGCCGTGGTGTGCGAGGAAGATTTCCTCTCGCCCGAGATGGAGGTGATGCAAGCTCTGCTGGCGGCCGCCAACAACAAGCCTTATGTCTCCGGTAGGGCACGGGTTCGCCTGCGCGAGCAGGAGACGATGGTTGCATCGCCGCAGGCGCTGACGCAACGGGAGAAGGGCGTGCTGATCCGGATGCTCAAGGGTGCGACCGACCGGGAGATTGCCGGGCACCTGCTGATCTCCATCCACACTGTCAAGGAGTACGGCAAAAGCATTCGCGGCAAGTATCAAGTCAAGACCCGCCTGCAGCTGATCAGTACGCTGCTGGAGCGGAGGAGGGCGCCTGCCGCTTCTGTGCCCACAGCGCGATGACCCCGTTGGGCGCGGCTGGGTGCTGGTCGAGTTTGTGGGCTGCACCATCACATGGCCGCGTGGGCTGACCGAAAAATAGGGATCCCCCCAGCGATCGAGGCCATAGAGAGCGGCGCCGTCGCTGGCGCTCCAGCAGCCACTGCTGGCGATGGGGACGGCCGTGGTGCCGGAGGGGTTGGCGAGCACCATCAGGCCTGGGGATGTGGCGGTAAGGATGGAGGCGAATCTAGGAGCTGGCTGCGCATCGCCAGCACCGAAACCAATCCTGGGGCCTGGGTCCGCCTCGGCGCGACCGGGCGACCCTGAAATCTGTCAGCGCAAGGTCCAGCACTTCAGGGGCAAGGTGGCTTCAAGGCCAGAGAAGCGATCGCCACGTCTGGGCTGGAGCTCTGCGCACACTCGGCCACCTCTAAGGGCAAGATCGGCGGTGCTTCGCCAGCCGGCAGCCAATGTTCATTGGCTTTCGGCAAGGGCCGGCAGAACGCCCGTCGGGTTTACTCATGGTTTTTTCAGAAGTCACCTCAAAAGTCGCCTCAAAAGTCGCCTAAGTAAGGCATTGAGACGTGACTTTTCGGCAAGGCGCTGCATGCACCTGAGTCAGGGTGGTGTGGGCTAACAGATTCCTTAAGGGCACCTCGAGAAACCCTGAACCTCCATCGTTGAGTGGCATGAAGCCCTGTGCAATAACGCGCTTGTGCAGGCCAAGGGTGAGCGCTATGGCCGCTTTCTCGAGGCGCTCATAATGCTGCATAGTGATGCAAATTGATCGGCTTGTGCAGGCTCGTGTTGCCCTTCTTCGCTGCTGCTGGCTCCGGGCTGCCCCCTGCTCACGTCCGGTCGCCGGCCGCCAGCGCCGGGATCAATCCCGCCGCAGGCGCTCTGGTGCTGGCCGGCTTGCTGTTGGGGCTGCTGTCTGGGCTCCAGGCCGCAGCCGCCGAGCCGCTGCCGCCCCTCCCCGGCCCGGCCGATCCGAAGGGCCCGTACGTCAGCCTGGGTGCCGGCGCCAGCTGGCCCCAGCCGATCCACTACGACGACAACCAGCTGGGGCCGCTGCTGCCGATCCAAGGCACGGTGCTGGCCGATCCGGGTTTCAACGCCGATGTGGGCCTGGGCTACGACTTCGGCCGCTGGCGGACGGAGCTCAGCTACGTGCATCGCCAGGCCATGATCACGTCGTCGCGATGGACTGTGGGCCCGTTCCCGCTGGCGGCGGCCGTGGCTGATCCGGTGGTGAGCAGCAACAGCGTCTTCGCCAGCCTCTATCTGGATCTGCCGGTGAAGGCTCGCCTGGTGCCCTATGTGGGCGGCGGCCTTGGTTATTCGGTGGTCAAGGCCAGTGCCACCACCATCAGCTTGCGGGGGGTGAGCCAATCCTTTGGTGGTGGCAACAACGGCACGCTGGTCTACCAGGCCAAGGCCGGCCTTAGCTTCCGGGCCTCCCCTCGCAGTGATCTGTTCAGCGAGGTGGTGTTTCAGGGGGCCCCGGGTCGCAGCAACGGCAGCCTTGAGCGCAGTGCGCTGAGTAGCTGGGGATTGCGACTGGGCTGGCGCTTTCGCTTTGGCTCGCTCCAACCTGCTGGCGTGCCGGCTGCGGGCACGCCCTGAGCGGCGCTGCCCGGCTGGCCTGCTGCTCACGCCCGCCGAAAGCACCGAATCGCAAGCCGCTCACTCGGCCATGGCTGCGGCTCACCACAGGCTCTGGCCATGGGGATAGTCCCTGATCTTTCGATCCGCGCTGAGCAGGGGTACCGCCAGCTCCCGGGCCTGGGCCACCAGGAAGCGATCGGCAGGATCGGCATGAAAGGGCTCCGGCAGCCGCGTGGCCGCCACCGCTACGGCGGGCTCCAGGGGCAGCAGGCGCACGGCGGCAATCGAGGCCACCACGGCGAGCCAGCGCTCCACCTCCAGGCTCAGGGCCAGCCGCCCCCGCTGGACCAGCATCGCCACTTCCCAGCAGCTGATCGCCGAGACCAGCAGCCCGGGGGGCTGCCCGGGCTGGGCGGCCCGCTCGATTTCCGCCTCGATGGCGCGCAGGGCCTGGGGCGAGAGCCTCTGCATCTCGCCACTGGCCCACCAGATCAGGACATGGGTGTCCAGCAGGATCACGCCAGCGCCTCCCAGTCGCCCTCGGCGACCGGATCAAAGGGCTCGTCGTAGCGGAGCAGCGATCCGCGCAGCAGCTCCAGCGGGTCGGCTGTGGCGGAATCGATCGGGCGATAGGGGCGCACCTCCAGCGCGGGCCGGCCGTGATCGGTGACCACCAGGGGCTCGCCGCTGGCCTCGATCTGGCGGAACAGCTCCAGGGCGTGGGCCTTGAACTGGGATTTGGAGACCTGTCGCGGTTGGAAGGGCCCCGGCAGTGCCCGGGGTGAGGAGACCTGCACCTTGAGCCTTTGATGACTATGGCAATGAGACTAGGGTCATTTCAGCCGACCTGGTGCTGCTGGAGCGGTCCTGGTTGAGGTGTCGCGTCCACGACAAGGCAGCGGGACGACGGCGGTTCGGCCTGCTGCTGTGCCGTGCTGTTGGTGACGATCCCTCGATGGCCCCCCCAGGCCCATCGACGCAGGCGGCGGCTTATCTGGCCACAAAATCACGGAAAACCATGGCCGGTGGGGTCGCAAGCCAGGTGTCCGTGCGGGATCTCAAGACCCATCTCTCGGCGTGGCTGGCCCGCGCCCAGGCCGGCGTCAACCCACCCGGTTCAGAAGGCGATCGATGCCGGCATCGTCAGCTGGAATGGCCAGAAGCCCGTGTTCCCACCGCCGCTCAAGTTGCCCATCCGTGAGCCCCAGTCCGATCAGAGGCAACAGGTCAGCTCCCAATCCGAAGCCCCGGCCGGTGTTGGTCTGCCCAGCCCGCGATTGGTCTGCCCAGCCCGCGAGGTCAGGGCGAACTTCGGCTTTGAGGCACCCCTGCTCCAAGCCCCTGAGCGTCCAGACCCAGCGGCTGAGCCGCCGCCACGAACGGGGCATCCAGGTTGCAGAGGCTGGCGCCACGGCCGCTGGCGATGGCCAGGTGCAGGGCGTCCGCGGCCCGCAGGGTTGTGGTCCAGCCGCGCAGGCAGGCGTTGGCATGGCGGAAGTCCTGGGGTTCCAGTTCCAGCACCAGCAAGTCCGGCGCCAGGCTGCGCTCAAAGCCCCGCAGCACCGCCTCGGCACAAAGACGGTTCCTTGCTGCCATGTCCCCCGCCGGTGCCGCCAAGCCCTGACAGCCACCTACGCTGCTGGCATGGGAACCCTGACTCCCACGGGTCTGGCTGGCTGGCTGGCCGGCAACTCCGGACTGCCCCTTGAACAGCAGGCCTGGTCGCTTGGTCCGGGGCTGGAGGCTGCGGAGATCCGCGAGGCCTTGGCGCAGCTCAGTCGCGATCCCGAGGTGCGGGCCCTGCTGCTGTTCGGTTCCCGAGCCCGGGGGCAGGCTCGCCCCACGTCAGATCTCGACCTGCTGCTGATCCTGCAGGGCAACCAGACGCCGGAACGAGAACGTCGTTGGCGGGCCCGGGCCCGGGCCCTGCTGCTGCCTGTGCTGCCGGTTGACCTTGACCTGCTGATCAGCGATGCGGCCACGGCCGCCCATTGGGCCGGCTCTCGCTGGCATGTCCTCGGCCATGTTCATCGCGAAGGGGTGCTTCTTGATGTCAGTGGAAGCCATGCCTCCTGAAGAGGACGCCCGCGCCATCCTGCGGCTGGCCCTGCGCCATGAACACTCGCTGGCCGCCAGCCTGGATCCGGCCTTTGCCCAGGAAAACTGGGGGTTTCTGGCCCAGCAGTGCGTGGAGAATCTGCTCAAAGGTCTGATCGTCCTGGCGGATGAGCAGCCGCCGCTCACTCACGATCTGGGGCGTCTGCAGCTCCTGGCTCATACCCAGCTGCCGGAAGAACTTCTCGAGCTTCAGGACTTCGCCGTGAAGGCGCGCTACTCACCTGAAGACACCCCACTGCCCGCCTCAAGAGAACAGCTCCTGGCCCAGATCCGCCAGCTGCGGCTTGAACTGGAGCGCCTTCTGGTGGAGCGTCAGCAGGGGGCGCCTCCGGCAGGAGCCTGAGCTGCCCTACAGGCCGCCCAATCCCGCAACAGCGGCCATGCACTCAGTCCTTGCCTTGCTCCGGCGCTACCCCCAGGCCCGGCGCCCGAGTCTTGACAGCAAACCGACACCATTGGCTCATTTGGTCTTTTCGTGTCGGAGACAGCGGTTTGGGGCTCACCCCATCCACAAGGGTCGACGCTATGCCACATCACACCTTTTCTATAACCCAACGCTTGTCGGCCGGGGCTCCCATGGCAGCCCCCCTGCTCCAAGCGGCCTTCGGTGCCGCTGCCGCGGCGGCCCTGAGCCTCAGCCTCAGCCCGAGCCCGGCTCAGGCGGCCTGCGATCCCGCCTCCCCTCTCAATACCTGTCGGGTGACGGTGGGCGGTTTGCAATATGACGTGACCACGTTCACGGGGAGCTACGACAACAGCACCAGCAAATTTGCAACCGCAGCCAATGGCGGCGTGATGCCTTGGTGGACCGGTGGCAGTGATGCTACGGCCATCGCTTTTGCTACTGCAGTAGGGACCGGACTGGGTGGCCCTAATTCATTTGGCCCCCCGGGCGGCGGTCCATTTTTTGCTTACCGTCTCAACGGAGGACCTCAGTTTTCGTTCCGATCTGGTAGCGGCACTATTGAATCGACAGGTCCCCTCCTCTCTAGTTCTAGTGCTGTTTGGGCCCAAGCCACTCTCTATTCCTCTCCAGCTGCCTCCGTCCCTGGCCCCCTGCCGTTGTTTGGTGCCGCTGCCGCCTTCGGCTTCAGTCGCAAGTTGAGGAAGCG
>CAIZOZ010000234.1 GCA_903934745.1 uncultured cyanobacterium | reverse complement strand
AGCTGGGGGAAGAGGAGGCCAACACGAGAGAGGCGAGGGACACCCGCGTCAGGCCTCGGCTGTAGCGGCCCGCAGGGACGAGACGGCCGGGGCAGCGGTGTTCTGGCCCTCGCCGATCGGTGTTGCTGACGTCCCCCACCAGTGCTGAGGCCTGCCGCCGGCTGGTGCGTAGGGGATCAGGCGACAGGAAAGGCGATCCGCCTTACGATCAGCTCATGACCACTGTGACGCTCACCTCCAAGGGGCAGCTGACCATCCCCAGGCAGCTCCGGGATGCCCTCGGCCTGGCGGCAGGTGCCAGGTTGCAGGCGAGCATTGATCACCAGGGCCGTTTGGTTCTGGTGCCCTCGAAGTACGAGCCGGAGGACCTTTTCCGGCACCGTCCCGTCGTGCAGCGCACGATGAGCCTGGAGGACATGGAGCAAGCGATCGCCGCTGCCGTCCATCGTGCGGACCCTTGATACCAATGTGATCGTGCGTCTGCTGGTCGGCGATGACCCCCAGCAGACGCCGATCGCGGAGCGGGCTTTCCTTGCTGCCGTGGCTTCTGGAGGTGTCTATCTACCGGATGTGGTGCTGGCCGAGGTGGCCTGGGTGCTGCGGGGCTATGACCTGGATCGGCCCACCCGCCACGATCTGCTGGAGCGCCTCGTCCGCACCCGGGGTGTGGTGGTGGATGACATTGACGCGGTGATTGATGCCTTGGAGCACTTCCGACAGGGAGGCGATCTGGCGGACCAGCTCATCCTGGCCCGGGCTTCCAGAGCTGGAGCCTTGCCGGTGCTCACCTTTGATCAACGCTTTTCTGGCCATGAGGGCGTGCAGCTTCTCAGTGCTGACTTCCCGTCAACAGAGTTGCCCTCCATCGATTGAGGTCCCATTTGGCCTCCGCGACCAGCAAGAAAGCGAGGCCCCCGAGGGAGCCCCGCCGGCTGAAAGCTGAGCCCCTCAGAAGGGAACCAGCGCCTCAAACCCCGGATCAACCGGCACCCCGGGCAGAACGCACTGCTGCTCAACGAGCACCTGAGCCGCCAACTCCGCCAAGCGCGGATAACGCTGAGTGCAGAACGCCAGATCATCCAGCACCTGCCAGGAAAACTGCTGCAGAGCGGACTTGCGGGAAAGGAGGGCCATGGATGGGCACCGCATAGGACCCCTCCGCCAGCGGGGGCGGGTCAAGGGCCGGCCACGTCGTCCGATGCGGAGCGCAGCGCAGCCAACGTCAACAACGGCCGGCATGTTTCAACCCTTGACGCGTCCCCCGATCATGAAAAGGGCCGGAGCGGCGCCCCATCAAGAGCTGGTGGCTATGAGGGCACCTCAAACTCACCTCTGGCGCGCCTTAGCTTGCCAGCCAGCTTAGTGACCGCAGGGGGTCTCGGACTGAGACGCGAGAGGACGTGGGCATTATCACGAAGCTCCCAAATGCTAAAATGCAGCAGCAATGCCTCTTGACAGAATAACAATGTCAATTACTTTCACGCCGCTGGCCGAGGACCTTGTTAACACAGTCTCATCGAACAAGCTGAACTTGTCTGTGGAAGTGGCAACCCTGCTAACTCCGATAAACTACAATGCCGATATCTTCGACAATACGCCGCGCATTATCACGGCAGACTATGGATTCGAAGGCTACATTGCCGTTCCCGGCATGTCCGGCACAGATGCCGCAAGCCAGGCAGTCGCCACAAGTTACAATGTGGCCTGGGAATATATTGATCCAAGCCTTAATGCAGGCCAGCGGGCTTACACTTCTGGATCAGACCAAGACACTGTCTATACTGGTACTGGAATTAATATTCTTCTTGCGGACACCATTCCGGTGGTGTTCAGCATGCCGGTCCTGCCAACAACAGTCAATACAACCGACTTTGCGGTGATGCTCAATGATGGCAGCGTGGCAACACCACTGTCGATCTCAATGAGCCCCAACTTGGAGTATAATGAGCGCCAAACAGTTGTACTGAGTGGGGAATTTGGCAACCGAATTCTTCCAGGTCAGCCCGGTTCGCTATATCCAGTCAGCGT
>CAIZOZ010000233.1 GCA_903934745.1 uncultured cyanobacterium | reverse complement strand
TGGGCAATTCCGAAGCCCGTCAGTCCCTCGACGATGACGCCGATCAACAGGCCAAGCATGGCAGCGCGGCCATTGAAGAACTCAACGCGCTTGAGCTGATCCATGTGGATCTACTACCAAGCCTGGGGCTTCAGTCCGCCAGATTGGACTGAAACAGTGGAAGAATAACCCAGGCACTGAACATGGGGAGGATGAGATAGGGCACCATCAGGCTCTCGGCGCCAAGTCGCTGGGACGACTGATCACGTAGGCCACCATGGAACTGAGGCCAATGACAAGCACGACGACAGCTGTGATGGTTGCGGTGTAGTCGGTATTGATGAGGATCAGCCCAGGCCGATTTGGGAAAGGATGCTCTGGCCCGTCAGCAGCTCGGTGGCGAGGCCGATCACGAAACCGAGCATGGCCAGGCGGCCATTCCAGGTTTCGGCAAAGGCAACAAATCCAAAGCGGGGAGTGGAGTCGGCCATGGGTGCAACGAAGTGTTTCAACAACTGTAACAGCTTGTAACGAGCTTTCGGAAGGCGTTCGCCCTCCTGGGTTTGTCGTCCTCCGTTTCTGTGGTGGACAGGGTTTTGGTCCTACCCCTGGAGATTTTGCGACCTTGAAGCGATCGCCGCATCGCCTTCTCCATTCCCCTGCTGGGCCTTGTCGTGCGTGTGATCCAGGACGGCGCTGCTCCAGGTGGCAGAGATCCAGGCGCCGCTGGCGTCATAGCGACGGACCAACCGCTCCAGCCTTCCGGGGCTGGGCAACCAGCCGGCTTCCACCCTGAACGCTTCTCGGTGACTCACCTGCAGAGGCACCAGGCAATAGGCGCTGTCAGGTAGCAGCATCAGGCGCTCGGAGTGCCCGCCGCTGCTCTCTTCCACAGCGCCGATCCTGGTGTGAAAAGTCAGGGTCCCGTTGCCCCCCCGATGGATGTCAAGGGCACAAGGGGCAAGATCCGGCTCCGGCCAATCGGCACTGATCGTGGCGGCCTGGCCCGTCCAATGGCCCAGCAGGTGATCGGCCTCCAAGGGTGGCCGTTCGTTGGCGCCGCTACCAGCGCGGAACTCACGGATCAGCACCAGACTCTCAAAAGCCCCATCCGGGCTGTGGAGCTGCACCAACCGGTGGCGGCGATCCCCTGCCACAAAGCCGAACTCGGCGCCGAAAACCGTGCCTGGAGCCACCTGCAGCGAACCCTTGCAGAAGGTGCCGGATTCAAAGAACACCACCTGCTTTCCCAGGGAGCGGTACTCCTGGCTGATCTCCCGCGTCGGTGCGCTGTCGAGCCCGTTCCCGAAGCGGCGCAACTTGAAGTGAACCAACTGCTGCCCTTCCTCCAGCTCCAAGCTGAGGATGGAAGGTGTGCTGTCCACGATCGTGCCGCTGGCATCGAGGGAGGCAAAGGAGCCATGCCACTCGCCGAGGTTCTGTAGGAAGTTCTCCCATTGACTTGCCATTGCGAGAGCCCACCAACCGAAACAGGACTAACTCTAAGTCGATGGATTGACCTGCAGGGAAAGGAAAGACTCACCAGGGCCAGCCCTGCCAGCCCGGTGGCAGCAAGGATGGACACGGATTGGATCACCCGCAGCTCCAACAAGGCCAAAACCTAGGGCAATCCTTAAGGCCCGCAATCAATCTGGCCTGTTAACGCTGCAACCCTTCATGGCAGCGGAGGCCCGGCGAGCGATAGCCATCCCTGCAGCGCGGGCCAGCCTGGCTTTGCTGGCGATGCGGCTTGGGCTGATCCGCACCTGTCAACGGCGCTCAGCTGATCGAGGGACAGGGTTCGAGATCTCGATTGTTCCCCCAGATCGCGGCGACATGCCGATCGACCCGCGCCAGTCGACCTCGGACTAAGCGGAGATCAAAAGCCGAGAGTGCGCCGTCGGCGCTCCATTTCAGGGAAGTGAGGCCAATACAGCAGCCTGTGCTGATCGATCTTTTGGTCAATGCCGGACTTCCTGATTGCATCTGCTCCCAATCATCTCGGTTCCGGGAGTTAGGATTGGGGCCAAACTGGTTATCACCGCCACGGACATAAAGCGCCGTCATCAATGGGCGTCCCGAAGGCCTCACAACGCTAGTGGCGGAGCTGGGAACACCGTGACGCAATCCTCGACGACGAGGCTGGTATCGGCTTGGCAGTCGATCCGGAACCGTCCCCAGGTCGCCAAGGGTTCAAAGCGGCGTGATCGGAGCGGCCAGTCGAGGCGCTGGCCTGCGTAGGTGAGCCCCACGCAGGTGAGGTTGGCGTTGTCACCCAGCAGACTCCAGAGCACAGAAATCCTGCTGCGGTCATAGGGCTCTTGGTTCAGATCGTCCGGACAATCGACAATCGAACCAGGTCGCAGGCTGAGCCCAAGGCCGCGCTCCCAGCTCAGAAAGGTTCCGTCGTGGGTGGGATAAAACCAGCAGGTGGCATTGCTCAGCTCGCTCAACGCCACGCGATCGAGGCACTGCAGGCTCGTGGGATCCTCAGGTTCGCCTTGGTAGACACCGAGCCAGTGGTGCTGGGGCTCGATCCGCAGGATCAGGGCGTCGCAAAGCAACTGGGTGCCATCGCTGCTGCGGCGCTGCTCACCGGTAAGGGAGCCATCGACAGGAAGCCCGCCCAGGTCGGGGTGCACGGCGCCCCGATTGAAGATCCGCAAGGAGAAACCGGTGGAGGGACCTGAAGCCTGCGCTAGCTGCAGATCCTCCAAAGAGGTAGTGGCTTCAGGTAGTTGCGTGGCCGGGGCCACCACGAAGATCAGCGGTGGGGGCATGGCGACAGCTGTGAAATCAAAGTAACGGCCTTCGAGGGAGGCTCGAATCCGGTGAGGTTCCCTCCATCAATTTGATCGTCGCCGAACAGATCGGCGCGACCCGGCTCTGTGGGTCCAGGTCGGTGGCGCCAAAGAGGGGGTGCATCGCCCCTGGGAGGGCATACCCACGGCGACGAACCAGAGGGCGAAGCAAGCGGCCATGAACCCCCCGAACAGCTCGAGCAAGGTGGACGTGGACATCGGGGAGGGCGCGCTTCCGAAATCATGGCAAGCATCATTAAGGAACGTGAAGTGCTGACATGCTCGGGGGCAGCCCTGCCGCAGCAAGCCATCCGGACGGCAGATCGGGGACGGAGACCTCACGACAGCCCCGCCAAACCGACAAGATGTAACAACTTCGTTACAAGCCGATGACCGCTGGCGAGCTGTTCCTCGAGAGCCTCAGCTCCGGGGTGATCACCCAGGCCGAGATCGACTGGCTGCTGAGCCAGCAAGGTCGTTTCTCCAGGGCCGAGCAGGCGGCGATGCAGAGGCTGGGGCGACTGCTTGACGAGGGGCAGATTCAGCTGGGGTGCCGGGTCGCTCCGCACTGGCTCCGGCACCGTCAGATGCTGAACGACTGGATCGAGCCGCTGGGACGGCGCCGGGGTTCCTCCCTGCCCCAGTACACCTGACGCAGAGCAGCGGACCGTTCGAGCCAGGCGTGTGGATCCGGCAGCTCCTGCAGGCTGGAACCAACCCTCCTGGCTCAGAGGGGCAACACCAGCGCTTCCGCCTCCGGGTGCTCCAGGCGGAACAGACGGTCATCGGCGGCTCGGCGACTGATGTGCAGAAACAGGGGGATGTCAATGCCGAACTCCTGCTCAAACAAAGCCGATACTCCAGGCGTCTCGCCCAAGCCACAGTCGCGGATGGCACGGTCAAGCCCCTGACCTGGGTGATCCGTGAGCGACTGGAACAGCTGGTTCAGGCGATGGTCCTGCAGAGCCTGAACGGGCGTGACGCCACGGACTTGATCGAAGCTGAACTCCAGACAGCACAGGCTGGTGCCGAGCAAATCGGCGAGATCCGGCATCTGGATTGGATCCGAGAAGTGCAGGCCGAAAAAGTGCGAGGCATCGCTCACCACTTGCCGAGGGTTGCTGCAGTCGAGTGGAGCGTAGGGATTGGTCTTGTTCTTAATATCAACCACCCACAATGAAGGGTGGCAGCCAACGGTCACTCGTGCCGAAACACCTGACACCAAGCACGTGCGATCTCCTGGTAGCAATTTGCACGACCGAGCGATCCTGAAGCCACGAGTCGGCAGGTAAATGGCACACATTGCAATCTGCAGTGTTGCATTGTCATCGAGTGCGCTGACGATCCGGCCCCTGCTCCAACATTCTTGACGGATCACTGATGTTCCTGGCGTGTCATTTCCTGGAGGGGACACACGCCGTTCACTGCACCGCCTCAGGTGCCCCGGACTCAACGGAACGTCCCCCTCGACACCTGGCCCCAGGTGCCAGCGCCGGCAGCTCCGCCCCACAACCAAAGACAGCCTGATCTGAAAACGATCACGGCTGTTGCCAAGCAAACCTCCCGCACAGCTGCGCCCGACCCCCTTGGGAAGGCTCCACGGCTCAGTAGGCAAACGCCCGGGGCTGCCCGGTGTCAACCACGTAGGCGTCCAGGAGCTGCATCTGCTCCAGCGGCACCGCGACCATCAGGTTCCTCGCAATGCTCTGAGCGGCGCAGAACGGATCACCAGCGCAGCATCCGAACCCAAAGCCACCAAAGCAGCGCCACGGGCAGCATTGCCAGGAGGAGAACCTCCAGGCTCTGAATCTGTTCAGGGTTCATTGTTCGCGGGAATCGATTCAGTTGTCAGCCTCCCTGCTCCGGGGCCTCCCACGACCTGGATCGACATCAGGCCGCTGCAGGCCGGCGCTGTTGCATGGCGACAAGCCCTGCTCCTCCGGCCGCCAGCACCAGCCCGCCGCTGACAGCCAGGAACACCAGGGTCTGGAGCAGCAGCAGAGCAATCCCCAGGGCTGACCCTGCCACGATCTGCACCCTGGCCTTGATCAGCAGCGTCAGCAGCAGCAAGACGGTGGCCTTGAGGGCCAGAACCTTCGCCGTGGTGAGGGGGCAAAAGGGGTTCAGCAGCATGGCGGGCTCACAGATCTCCCCATGCTGCTGGCCGCAACGCCATCCCGCGACTGCCGCTCGCTTGTCGAAAGCTAGCCCTTGAAGGGGGGTATGGCTGGTAGATCCGGCGTGGAACCGGCGGCTGCTGCTCCTATTGCTTTTCTGTTCGGAAGCAACGGTTTGGACAGTAGCCTCCCTCCGTTGCGATCGGTCCAAGAGCAAGGATGATCAGATACCGAATCATCAGGGATGACGGCATCAACGATGCCATCGCAGGACAGTCATTTTCAAGCTATGACAAGGCTCATATGGTTCTGGAGCGTTATTACGGCGATCTGTGTTGTTCCGATGATGAGCGGGAGTGCTACCACATTGTCGACGAATCAGCCTGAACTGCTTGGTCCTTTCTTTCTTTAGACCGATCCGGTTGCGGCACTGATGCTTGTCCTCGACCAACAAAAAGCCCCCTCGTGAGAGGGGGCTTTTCCCAGCATGAGCTGGAAATCGTCTATTGAATGTGAAACCAGCGCAGCTGGGGTCAGCCGATCGAGGGGGCGGTCAGCGCCACGGGGGTGGCGGTGGCGGCAGCCAGATCGAGCGGGAAGTTGTGAGCGTTGCGCTCGTGCATCACTTCCATGCCCAGACCAGCGCGGTTCAGCACATCGGCCCAGGTGTTCACCACACGGCCTTGGCCGTCGAGGATCGACTGGTTGAAGTTGAAACCGTTGAGGTTGAAGGCCATCGTGCTCACGCCC
>CAIZOZ010000232.1 GCA_903934745.1 uncultured cyanobacterium | reverse complement strand
GGGTTGGACTGATTCCTGCATGGCATTCGCAAGCCACTGATCTTTCTCTTTATCGGCAAAGCCAACCCTCTGCTTGCTCTCGACAATACGGAGACCTTGAAACCAGTGATAAAGCGATGTCAGCTGTTCATTCGCATTTTGAGCTGCAGCTGACAGAAACAAGGCATTGTCTCTCGTAAAATCTTCGACGATGCGCTTTACGCCCTTGAGTTGATCTCCAAACGAGAAGCTATATCCTTTGTCGTCGCCCCATTCCCGCTCAAACCACCGCTGTTTGCGCCCTTTGGGCCAGGCATAGAGCCATTCTTCATGGATGCGCTCATCATCGAGGACAAAGCCGTATTGATAACGAACCCCATCAATAACAACGACAACTTCATAGAGAGAGGGATTGTCCCGATGCCCATCCCAAGCGAAGGGGGTTCGTCCTGGTATGCCAGATCCTGGCGAGAAGATTCGGTAAGAGAGCAGGACGACAAGTTGCATATAAGCCAGGCCGTCGAGAATGTTGCTCTTGCCACTGGCATTGGCGCCATAGATCGCGGCCACGGGCAATAGGGGAGCTGATACTCCCCTTACGTGTCTGGGACGGATGTCAGTGGCATCACCCACGCGCCCGGCCTCCATGGAGAAGACCTGCTCTTCGCGGATGGAGCGGTGATTCTCAACGCGGAATTCAACAAGCATCTATCCGACCCACCAATGGGGGCATTCTGCCAGTTCAGGGCCGCTTCGCGCAGAAAACCTGCGGCAATGCCCTCTTAACCGGCTGCGGAGAGGCATCGGAGTCATGCACCCGCACCTTCTGATCCACCCAAGGCCAGGGCCAGCCCCCCCTGCACGCCCTGCTCCCCGATCGCGGCTCTGCCCTCGGCCTCATCCGGTGCCCGCAGGCTGAACAGGGCGCCCTGCTTGTCGCTGAGGCGCTGCTCCATGGCGGCGACCTTCTCAGGGAGGACCGACCAGAGACCGGCCTCCAGCAGGCGCATCTCGTTCACCACCTGGCGGTTGTCACCGCGGCCCATGCGGCGGGTGGCTTCTTTTTCGACGGCAGCCAGGGCCTGGGTGGGGTGATCGGCCAGCCAGGTCTGCCGGTGAGGAGCGTCGCCCTGGTCCTCAAGGTCCCGGCCGCCGGGGCGGTAGGGAACTTCCTCGATGCGGAACTCTTCGCAACCAGTGGGTGCAATCTCCTGCTGCAGGCGCAGCTCCCAGGCCCAGGCCCGTTCGGGGTGGTAGCGCCAGAAGCAGCCGTGGGCCACCGCCAAAGAGGGATCCCCCTGACACTTTTCATCCACCCGAGACGGCCAGTAGCGCATGGCCAGGTGGGCCCAGTCGTAGTCCTTCTTGCCCTGGGCGCTGGATAGTTCCTTCCACCACTTCTTGGGATCCTTCCACTGCGGCTCCAGCAGCGGCCAGAGCGCGGCGGAATTGATCATCACGCCGTCATCCAGATCGGGGTCGTAGATGGCGTCTTGTTCCCGCTCAGGGCAGCGGCCGTCGGTGGGCGGTGGGCCATGGCCTGTGCAGTGCTCCACGGCGGCGATGAACTCGTTGAGTTCTTCGCGCCAGCGCGTGAGTTTGCTGAGGCGGTTGTCGGCCTCACGGGCTGCCTGGCGATCGTCTGAATCGCGCACCTGCCGCAGGTCGTCCAGCTCGCCATCGATGCGCGAACGGGTGGGGATGAGGTGATCGGCCAACAGAACCTTTAGGGTCTGCCCATCCAGACGATGGATGTTGACCCAGGCCACAAAGGTTTTGCCTGAAGAACTCAGCGGCCAATGAATCGGGCGGTTCTCATACATGCCCTTGTGCACGTCCTTGAAGAAATCCAGACGCAGCCAGTCGCGCAGGGTGCGGTTGCTGCTGATCGATGATCCATGCCGTGCCCAGGCCTGATGCAACGCTGCGGCCGCTGGGTGGCCGAGGTCATCGCGCTGATCGCTCTCGGCCAGGGAGCCATCCAGAAACAAGATGCCAGCGGGCAGGGCGTGGGCGAGATCGGCGCTGGCGGGATCGAGGATGCCGGCTGGATTGCTGGTGGTGGGCTGGCCCTGGTCATCCACCGGCGCGAAGCGGCCGAGGGCGACTCCGAGGGCAAAGCTCAGGTGATCGGTGGGGGGCTCTGGATCGAGTTCTTCTGTGTACTCAGGGAGTGGGGCGCCTTCTGGGCGATCGACGGCTTCCTGCGCCCAGTCCTGGGCATGGCGCCAGGGGGAATCCCCAGGACGTTTAAACTCATAGGAGCATTCACGATGAGATTCATGGATGGAAAACTCTTGCGTTAGTTTTGCAAGAATGACGTCAGATTGAGAGACAGTGAATAGAGGCAGGCGGTTCACGTCGCCGACTTGAAAGTTCACGCTAGGATTGAGTGATTCCAGAATCAGGCGTGCCCGTGTGGAATTCATGGCGCAGACTGCGCTAGCAATATCTGCGGGGAAGATCGAAGACCCTGCGACATCTATTATGCTGGGATGGCGATGCACTCTGGCGCTAAAGCTGGCGCCTATCTTTGTAAATGCGACGCCAAGAATGAAATAGGATTCGGGATTTCTCAGGACGGATCCCTCGAAGCACTTCATTGCAAGTCCATTACTCCTCCACTCCGTCAAGTCTTTCATTGGCTCGATCCAGACCCTTCCCTCTGCACCCTTAATGAATGGCTGCCAGGCGCGCTCTGTGTTGACAACCTCCCATAGGTTTCGCAGAAATCGCGAATTGTCACCTGTCTGGAGCCCGGCTTTAGCCGGGGCAACATCTCCGATTAATTGAGCACAGCTATAAAGCCGGAGAATCCCTGGATTCCACCAATAAACCAACGGCCACTCTGGCACCACCTTAAGGTCCAATGTCTGAAACTTGTATAAACCTTCTTGAGCAAGGGTGGCGGAACGCTTGCGGGCCGTTCGACCACGATCGTATGACGTGTCAGATACAGGCGTTGGCATCTGGCTTGTGCTTTGACCAAGATGCGAGCGCATATTGGCGATAAGCGTGGCTGAAACACTCAAAACATCGTTGGCGACATCATCAAAGGCGCCTACTGCAAAATCTCCGACAGTTCTCAGGTCACTACGTCCAAAGACCTGCTCACGCAATCCTGAGTATTGCTTGATAAACATCCAGTTCCTCATCGTCAGCATGGCTGACAGCCCCCCTGGCTTCACCAGCTCTAATCCTCTCAGCAGGAAAGCAGCGTAGAGGTCAGCTTTGCCAAGGGGATAGTGGAGTTCCACATAACTGGTGGACTCCATCTTGCCCATACCTTGATAGGGCGGATTGGCAATC
>CAIZOZ010000231.1 GCA_903934745.1 uncultured cyanobacterium | reverse complement strand
CCACCACACCCACCAGAGCCAGCAGCGAAGCGGAAGTTGGCATGGCCTGGGTTCGTTGAATGGGCGGATCCTAAAGGAAATCTAAAGGTGCTTGGTGGTGGTTGTAACGATTTCCCGCCCTGCTTCGTTGCCAGCGCTCACCAGGCCACCTCTACTTGCCAGGCCAGCCCATCGTTGTCGTTCACCAGGCAGCGTGCGCCGGCGGCGTCCAGGCGGCAATCCCCCTGAGCCAGCCGGGCCTGGGGCAGTTGGCTCAGGTTTTGCTGCGGGTTGAAGCCGCGTTCGGCCACAGCGCTCACCCTTAGTGTCAGCGGCCAGTGGGGTTGGCAGCGGCCATCACGGCAGTCCATCGCCCGACTGCCGGGTTTGAGCACGCCTGCCAGGGTCAGCACCTGGTCGGAGAGGCGGGCGTCGGGGCCGGCCTCGCTGAAGCGCAGGCTCAACAACCCGGGCAACTGCTGATCCAGTCTCACGCTGTGGCAGCTCCTGCCCAGGCGGCTGGGCGGGCTGGAGGCGGTGCGCACCAGCAGGGTGCGTACCAGCTGGCAGTGGCGGGGTCTGGTCTGCCAGCGGCCGAAATCCTCGCGGCGGTCCAGTCCCTGGCTCCAGCCGGGGGGTAGCGGGACGGCCAGAGCGACCAGTCCCAGCAGCCAGGCCAGGTTGCTGCCCAGGGCCCGGCTTCCGCTCCAGCGGCGGCGGGCCATCAGTAGCCGGAATCGGCCACGCAGAGGCCCTGGCAGCTGATGCCGTTGCTGGCCGTACGGCCGCAATGGCCGCACAGCACCCGCTCCGCGCTGCTGATCGCCGGGGCGGCGGAAAGGGACGGGCTGGAGGTGGGCAACGTGGAGGCTGGCTGAGCTGATGGGGGCAAGGCTGTGGCTGACAGGGGTCCAACGGAGCCTGGCAAGGCTGAGTCGCCAGAGCTGGAGTCTGCCGTGCCGCTTTGAGCGCTCGGCCTGGCGGGGGGAGGCGCCGAGTCCTGGGGATCGATCATGCTCACCAGCCTCCCGCAGAGCGATTGCCATGGTGCCGCAAGCTTCTGATCCCGGACTGGGTGAGCCGCTGGTGGAGGGTCCTGGCATCGGCGTGGGCACCTGGGCCTGGGGGAACCAGTTTCTCTGGGGCTATGACCCGCGGCAGGACGCCACCCTGGCGGCCTGCTTCCGGCGAGCAGTGCAGCTGGGGCTGTCGTTTTTCGACACCGCCGATTCCTATGGCACGGGGCGCTGGCAGGGGCGCAGTGAGCAGCTGCTGGGCGCGTTCACCGCTGGCCTCGATCCAGCCCAGCGTCTGCCGCTCACCCTGGCGACCAAGTTGGCGCCCTTCCCGTGGCGTCTGGGTCGCGGCGGTTTCCGCCGTGCTTTCGAAGCCTCGCGTTTGCGGCTGCGGGGCAAGCTCGATCTGGTGCAGCTGCACTGGAGCACCAGCCGCTATGCCCCCTGGCAGGAGGACCCCCTACTCGACGGCCTCGGCGATCTGGTGCAGCAGGGAGAGGTGGCTGCCCTGGGGATGTCCAACCTGGGGCCGCAACGGTTGCGTCAGGTCCACGGCCGCCTGGCCCAGCGGGGAATTCCGCTGCGCAGCCTGCAGGTTCAGCTTTCGCTGCTCTGCCCCGGGGCCGTCGCTGGCGACGGCGTGGCGGCGGTCTGCCGCGAGCTGGGTATTGAGCTGATCGCCTACAGCCCTCTGGCCCTGGGGCTGTTGGGCCGCCCGCCTGGTCGGTTGCCACCGCTGACCACTGGCCCGCGGCGGCTGCTCTGGCGCCGGCTGTGGCCGGGGGTGCAGCCCCTGCTCGAGGCGCTGGCCCGCATCGGCTCGCTGCATGGCGCTACCGGCGACGCCGTGGCGCTCAACTGGTGTCGGGCCCATGGAGCTCGGCCGATTGTGGGGCTGCGCACCCCGGCCCAGGCGGAGCAGGCTGCCGCGGCACTGGCCTGGCGACTGAGCCTGAACGAGCGACAGGAGCTTGATCAATTGGCCTTCGCGGCGGCGGCGGCGGGCACCCGCATGCCGGCCAATCCGTTCGAGAGTGCCTGAGGCGGTGGGGCCTGCGCCTTCAACCGGCGTGAATCGCGGTGGTCGGCGCCGGAGTGAGCACCACCGGCAGCGCCGCCGCCCGCGGCTGGGGGAGCTCGGTGCGCTGCAGCAGTCGCAGCATCTGGGGATCATCCATGGCACCGTCGCCGCCCTGGTTGGGGGCGCAGGCGGCCAGGGCTTCCTGCAGCAGCGAATCAAACGTGGAGCCCGGCAGACGATGGCGAGCCAGCTCAAGAAAGGCCCGGGGCAGGGATTCCCCAGCGGCGGTGCGCAGGGCCGGGTTGCTGCGACGCAGCTCCTGTTCCTGGGCGATGGCCGCCAGGAAGCGCTCGGTCACGTCCCGTTTGGTGCCGGCCCGGATGCGGGTGTCCTGCTCGGCTTCGCTGAGGACGGATTGAAGTTCCAGTTCCCCCAGCCGGCGCTGCAGGCTGTCCAGCACCTCCTGGGCTTCCTTGGCGATGTGGGTGAGCTGGCCGTCGGAGAGCCGGGGCAGATCAGCCACGTACACCTTGCCGTGGTCGCGCAGGGTGAGGAAGGTGGGCCGCTGACCGCCCGAACCGATCTCCCTCGGTCCGGAGGGGCCTTCCCGCACCCGTGGTCTGGGCTGCTGGGGGCGCTGGGGTGGTATTGGGCCCGCCGAGGAACGGCGACGGGTGACGCGGGACGTGCTGTCGAACATCGGTGCATAAGGGGAGTGGAAGCCCTCCCGACGGCCGAGGGTATCTGGAGGCGAAGCCTGGAAATCCCAGGCCTGCCATGGCGACGATTCTATGTAGCGAGGAACACTGTCGACTCAGGTGCCTGGTTGGCCCGCTGGCGGGGAAGTGCTGCCCACGGCGGCCGCGGGATCGTCTGGTCGGTCCAAGCCTTTCAGCAGGGCAATCCCTGCAGCGGTTGCTCCCCGGCCGGACCGGCCGCGATCCGGCCCAGCTCCCAGGCCTGATGGCCCTGCTCGCGGCAGATCGCCAGGGCGGCGGCCACGGCCTCGGCCGGCAGCACCAGGCAGTACCCCACGCCCAGATTGAAGGTGTTCCACAGGTCCGCTTCGGGCACCTCGCCGTGTTCCTGCAGCCAGCGGAACAGCACGGGCCGCTCCCAGCTGTGGGGATCGATCACGGCGTGGAGCTCGGCAGGAAGGCAGCGGGGCAGGTTCTCCGGCAGCCCGCCGCCGGTGATGTGGGCCATGCCGTGCAGGGGGATCCGGGCTTGTCGCAGGGCTTGCACCAGGGAGCCATAGAGCCGGGTAGGGGTCAGCAGGGTCTCGATCAGTCCCGGGCCGCCGCCGGCTGCCAGCGGCGTCGTGGCGCTGACGCCGCGGGCTTCGAGGATGGAGCGCACCAGGCTGAAGCCATTGCTGTGCACGCCGCTGCTGGCCACCGCCAGGATGCGATCACCGGCGCGGGTCAACGAGCCGTCGATGCGCTCCTCCTCTTCGACCACGGCCACACAGAAGCCGGCCAGGTCGTAGCGGCCTGGGGCGTAGAAGCCGGGCATTTCAGCGGTTTCGCCACCCAGCAGGGCACAACCGCTCTGGCGGCAGCCGTCGGCGATTCCTTCCACCACTTCGGCCATGGCTTCGGGGCTGAGCTTGCCGGTGGCGATGTAGTCAAGGAAAAACAGCGGTTCGGCGCCGCAGGTGATCACATCGTTGACGCACATGGCCACCAGGTCGATGCCGACGTCATGGTGGCGGCCGTGGGCCTGGGCCAGCTCCAGCTTGGTGCCCACCCCGTCGGTGCCGGCCACCAGCAGGGGCTTGCGCAGCCCCTGGGGCAGTCGGCAGAGGCCGCCGAAGCCGCCGAGGCCGCCGAGAACCTCGGGGCGCCGTGTGGTTTCAACGCTGTGGCGGATCCTCTCCACGAAGGCCCGCCCGGCGGCCACATCGACGCCTGCTGTGCGGTAGTCCATGGCGTGGATCGGAGCGGGCTTGGATCTTGATCTTGCGATGCCGTCGGTCCCGTCGGGGCCGATCGGGCCCCAAGCGAGCGCCGATGGAGTGGACGGTTGGCCGATCGGCTCAAGCAGCGATCAGCTGGCCTTATGTCTCGCATTGAATTTTCTGATCACCGCTGTTGGCATTTGTCGTGAGAACCCCTGCTCAGCAGCGGGATGCGGTTAATGATGATGAAATCTGATCATTCATTTGCTGGCTTTGTTGACTGTATCTGGCGGCGAACTGCGGTTAAGTTTGCGCCGTTGTTACTTTTTGATAGGAACTCGTACGGCGAATTTGCGTCGATGTGACAGGGCACAGTTCTGTCATTGATGTTGCAAATCCCAGTCTCTGCCCCTGCTCTTGTCGCTTCGCGACTGGATTCCGGGCTTGGACTTTGTCCGCTGGCTTGTTCCGCCTGTCATGCGTGCATCTCAGCTTTTGGGCGCCATTGCCCTCCTGATCACCAGCAGCAGCTCCCTGGCCCCTGCAGTGGCTGAAACCCTCTCCACCACCGCCCCCTCTGTGGCCATTCGTGAGCTCGATACAGCTCCGACCTGGGACGAGAATTTCCTCAGGCAGATGACACCGGCCCCGGCTGCCAATGGCCTGCTTGCCTCCGCTTCAGTCGCCGTCGGCCAGGCCAGCTGGTACGGCCCCGGCTTCTACGGCAACCGCACCGCCAGTGGCGAAGTGTTCAGGCGCGGCACCCTCACTGCTGCCCACCGCTATCTGGCCTTCGGCACCAAAGTGCGCGTCACCAACCTCAACAACGGCCGCTCTGCCGTGGTGCGCATCAACGATCGTGGTCCGTTCCATGGCGGCCGCATCATCGACCTCGCCCATGGCGCCGCCCAGGAATTGGGTGTCACCTCCAGTGGCATCGCCCAGGTGAAGCTCGAAGTTCTGAACTGAGTTTCAGAGCCGTCGCCACATCTGTTCCAGCCGGGCTTCAGCCCTGAGGCTGCTCCACGCTCAGCCCATCCGCCAATCTGGCGGCTGGGCTTTTTTGATGGTGACCATGCAGATGCTGCGCAGTGCCGGTGAGCTGAACCGCTGGCGCCGTGAGGCGGGCGATCGACCCCTGCATTTCGTGCCCACCATGGGTGCCCTGCATCAGGGCCATCAGCAGTTGTTGCAGCGGGCACTCCAGCCGCGGGCCGGTGTGCGGCCGCGCCTGCTGGTGAGCGTGTTTGTGAATCCACTGCAGTTCGGCCCTGCTGAGGATTTCGATCGCTACCCGCGGGATCTGGAGCGGGATGGGCAGCTGGCGGCTGCGGCTGGCGCCGATGCCCTGTTCGCGCCAACGCTGGAGGTGATTTACCCCCAGGGAGTGCAGGAGATCACCCGGATCCAGGTACCGGCCTCGCTGCAGCGGGAGCTCTGTGGCCGCTCCCGGCCCGGCCATTTCGACGGTGTGGCCACCGTGGTCTGTCGGCTGCTGGCCCTGGTGCGACCGGATCGGTTGCTGCTTGGGGAGAAGGACTGGCAGCAATTGGTGGTTTTACGTCGGGTGATCGCCGATCTGGGCCTGCCGTTGCAAGTGCAGGGCTGCGCAACCGTGCGTGATCACGATCGGCTGCCCTGCAGTTCGCGCAATCGCTATCTCAGCGCGGCTGAGCGGCTCAGGGCCGCGGCCT
>CAIZOZ010000230.1 GCA_903934745.1 uncultured cyanobacterium | reverse complement strand
TGGCTTCATCGGCAGCCATACCTGCCTGGCCCTGCTCCTGGCGGGCCATCGCCTGGTGGTGCTTGACAATTTCGCCAACAGCCGGCCCGAAGCCCTGCGGCGGGTGGCCGTGCTGGCCGCTCTGGAGCCGCTGCAAGCCAGGGGCGGCGGCGGCTGGGCTACAGCGGATCAGAGGCTGATTGTGCATCAAGGTGACGTACGAGCACGACAAGATCTCGATCCCTTGTTTGCCGCCGAGCCGATCGATGGCGTCCTCCATTTCGCCGGCCTCAAGGCCGTGGCCGAATCGATCGCCCAGCCGCTGTCGTACTGGGACGTCAACGTGGCTGGCAGTGTCTGCCTGCTCCAGGCGATGGCGGCCGGCGGCTGCCGCACCCTGGTGTTCAGCAGCAGTGCCACCCTCTACGGCCATCCCGAGCAGGTGCCGATCCCGGAGGAGGCACCGATCCGGCCGATCAATCCCTATGGCCAGACCAAGGCTGCCGTGGAACAGCTGCTGGCCGATGTGGCCGCCAGCCAGCCCGCCTGGCGCATCGCCCGGTTGCGCTATTTCAACCCGGTGGCAGCCCACCCCAGCGGCCGCCTCGGCGAAGATCCGCACGGCATGCCCTCCAACATCTTTCCGCTGATCAGCCAGGTGGCGATGGGTCTGCGTCCCGTGCTGGAGGTGTTCGGCAGTGACTGGCCGACCGCCGATGGCACCGGAGTACGGGATTACATCCATGTCATGGATCTGGCCGAAGGCCACAGCGCGACCCTGGCGCTGCTGCTGGCGGAAGCGCCCCAGCTGCTCACCCTCAACCTCGGCAGTGGCCAGGGCCATTCGGTGCTGGACCTCGTGAACGCCTTCGCCGCCGCCAGCGGCCAGCCGATCCCGCTCCGCCTCAGTGCCCGGCGCCCCGGCGATTCGGCTGCGAGCATCGCTGATCCGGGCGCAGCCGAGCGGCGCCTGGGCTGGCGCACCCGCCGCGGCCTGGCCGAGATCTGCCGCGACGGCTGGGCCTGGCAGCAAGCCAATCCCCAGGGCTACGGGGCCTGAGTCCTGCTCAGGGACGGATCGGGGCCAGACGGCGGAACACCTGCACCTCACCGCTGCGCAAGGCCAGCTGCTCACCGATGGCTTGCCAGTCAGCCCCATCGTTGGCGAGGCAGTCCCGCAGGGCAGCTTCGCTGTTGAGCCCGCGGCGATCGGTGCGCAGCCACACCACCAGCTCATGGGGAGGGGCCGTGAGCTGACGACAGACCTCAGCCGGGCCGATCGGCAGGCCCAGAAGGTGCGTCGCCCAGCTGGCGGCGAGCTTCTGCTGATCGAGGCTCCAATCAGGTCCGATGCCAACGCCGCCGGAAGCGAGAGCCAGTTCCCGCAACAGGGCGGTGTCCTGGGGAGCCTGCAGGGAGGTCGGGGCGGGCTGCAGCGCGGCGACGTACTCGCGCACCGCGGCGCGATCATGCTCCAGCTCAAGCAGGGGCGGCCTCGGCCCAGGCGGCGGGTGCAGCACCGCGGCGAGAAAAACGTTGTTGCAGAGAATCAGCGACAGCAGCAACATCGTGACCACCGCGGTGCGCCGTCGCCGGCGCTGGGAGCTGCTCTCCAGCACAGCCAGCCCGGCACTGATGAGCAGCACCCCGGGCAGCACCAGCAGCTGCAGCTCGTTGCGGTTGGGCTCGCCGCGCTGCAGCGCCAGCAGCACATCGAGGCTGAAGATCACCGCCAGCGCCGGCAGCCGCAACCCCCGGCCGCCCTTGCGGCTGGCAACCTGCTGCAGCAGGGCCAGGAGTGGCACCAGGCCGAACAGCCAGAGCGGCAGACCAGCCACGCGCAGGCTCAGCAACTCCGCCAACCGTTGCCACAGGGGAGCTCCCGGCGGAGTACCCCGGCTGGCCAACTCCAGGGGCAACTGCACCGCCCCAGCCCAGACCAGGGCCAGGCCGTCGGGCCGGGCCAGATAGGGCAGCAGCAGCAGCAGCAGCGCGACGCTCCCTCCGCCGAGCATGGGCAGCAGCCAGGGCCAAGGTCGGCGCAGCTCCAGCAGCAGCACCAGCAGCACGGCACCCAGCAGCAGGGGCGAGAGCAGCGGCGGCAGGGCATTGACGATCAGCAGCAGCACCGCCCCGGCCAGAGCCAGGCAGACGTTGGCAACCAGCTCAAGCCGTGGGCGAATCAGGCCAGAGCGCCTCGCGGCGCGGCGCCTCTCCACGTCACGGAGCAACACGGCCCGGACCACCAGGAACAGCGCCAACACCAGCAAGGTGTCGACGATCGAGGGCAGCAACCCCGAAGAACCCAGCGGGAACAGCTGCACAAACACCACATAGAGCAGGGCCGCAAACGGCGGCACCAGGGACTCTCGCCGCAGGGCCAGCAACCCCAGCGCCCCCAGCTGGCGCAAGCTGGACCACAGCAGGCCACCGCCCAGCAGGCTCAGGGCCAGCAGCAGCAGCCGGTGGGGGCGGAGCGGGCCCAGCCAGGGGCCCAACCAAGACCCAAGCCAGGCCGAGGGTGCGTAGAGGTACTGGGCGACCACGGGGGTGCCGTTGACGAAGTCGCGGTAGGTGAGGGCCCCGACCAGGCGCCGTTGCCCCGCGTACAGCAATTGAT
>CAIZOZ010000229.1 GCA_903934745.1 uncultured cyanobacterium | reverse complement strand
CATGAGGGCCAGTTCCGGGCCAGCGGCGAGCCTTACATCATTCATCCGGTGGCGGTCGCAGACCTGCTGCGCGACATCGGGGCCAGCGCTGCTGTGATCGCCGCCGGCTTCCTGCACGATGTCGTGGAGGACACCCAGGTCACACCCGAGCAGATCGAGCTGCATTTCGGTCCCGAGGTGCGCACCCTGGTGGAGGGGGTCACCAAGCTGGGAGGCATTCACTTCACCAACCAGACCGAGGCCCAGGCTGAGAACCTGCGGCGCATGTTCCTGGCCATGGCCAGTGACATCCGGGTGGTGCTGGTGAAGCTGGCCGATCGGCTGCACAACATGCGCACCCTCAGGGCCCTCAAGCCCGAGAAGCAACAGCGCATTGCCCGCGAAACCCGCGACATCTACGCGCCGCTGGCCAATCGGCTCGGCATCGGTCGTTTCAAGTGGGAACTCGAAGATCTCGCCTTCAAGATTCTCGAACCGGAGGCCTTCCGCGAGATTCAGCAGCAGGTGGCCAGCAAGCGCAGCGATCGGGAGGATCGGCTCGCTGTCACGGTGCAGCTGCTGCGGGACCGGCTGGCGGCGGTGGGCTTGCAGAGCTGTGAAGTGACCGGCCGTCCCAAGCATCTTTATGGCATCTGGAGCAAGATGCAGCGCCAGCAGAAGGCCTTCCACGAGATCTACGACGTGGCGGCGGTGCGGATTCTCTGCCCTTCGCTGGAGGGCTGTTACCGCGCCCTGGCCGTGGTGCATGACACCTTCCGGCCGATTCCTGGCCGCTTCAAGGACTACATCGGCCTGCCCAAACCGAATGGTTATCAGTCGCTGCATACGGCGGTGATCGGCCGGCATCGGCCGATTGAGGTGCAGATTCGTACCGGTGAAATGCACCAGGTGGCGGAATACGGCATCGCGGCGCACTGGAAATACAAGGAGGGCGGTTCCCCCGCCGACAGCGATACCGAACGCTTCAACTGGCTGCGGCAGCTGGTGGATTGGCAGAAGGACGATGGCGGCACCGACAGCAGTGACTTCCTGGCTTCGATCAAGGAAGATCTCTTCGATGAGGAGGTGTTTGTCTTTACGCCGAAGGGTGATGTACTGGGTCTGCGCAAGGGGTCGACAGCGGTTGATTTCGCCTATCGAATTCACTCCGAAGTGGGCAATCACTGCCAGGGTGTACGCATCAATGATCGTCTCTGTCCCTTGGCGACGCCCCTGCAGAATGGTGACTTCGTTCAGGTGATCACCGGTAAGAATGCCCACCCCAGCCTGGACTGGCTCAATTTTGTGGCCACTCCCACGGCCCGCAATCGCATTCGGGCCTGGTACAAACGCAGCCATCGGGAAGAAAACATCCAGCGCGGCACCGATCTGTTGGAGCGGGAGTTGGGGCGTGCCGGTTTCGATGCCCTGCTCAACGGCGACGCCATCGCCCGGGTGGCACGTCGCTGCAATCTGATCAGCACCGAGGATCTCCTCGCCAGCCTTGGTTTCGGTGGCGTCACGCTGCAGCAGGTGGTGAATCGCTTGCGGGAGGAGATCCGCCTGGCCAGCGCCGCGGCGGCGCCTGCTCCCAGCAATGAGCAGGTGGCGGCGCGGCTGGCGGCGGCGTCCCAGCCGGCGCCAGCCAGCCATCTGCACCAGAGCTCCGGCAGCCCGATCCTGGGGGTGGAGGGGCTGGAATACCGACTGGGGGGCTGTTGCAGCCCGTTGCCGGGCGAGCCGATCGTCGGTGCGGTGGCCCTTGGCAACCATGGCATCACCATTCATCGCCAGGACTGCGCCAATGTCGGCCAAACACCGGCGGAGCGACGCTTGCCGGTGCGCTGGAATCCAGGCGGCGAAGGCCAGCAGCGTCGCTACCCGGTGCGGCTGCGGATCGAGGTGCTGGATCGGGTGGGAGTGCTCAAGGACATCCTCACCCGGCTCTCGGATCACCGCATCAACGTGAGCGATGCCCGGGTGCGCACCAGCGCCGGCAAGCCGGCCCGCATCGATCTGAGGGTGGAGCAGGTGAATGCTGCCCAGCTGCGCGACACCTTGGATCAGATCGGTTCCATGGCGGATGTGCTCGATCTCTGCCGTACGGGGATCGGCTGAACGGGGGCGGATTGGGGCT
>CAIZOZ010000228.1 GCA_903934745.1 uncultured cyanobacterium | reverse complement strand
GCCTGATTTGGCGCAATGCTGACAAGGGTCTCACCTGGCAGGTAATCAGAGCTTGTCGGCCCCATGTCAAGGGCGGCATAGGCATTGAGAACACCCAGGGAAATGATTCAGCGAAGGAAAAGATAGAGGGCTGACTGGAGTGATTGACCAACCCTACAAGGCTCATTCTGTTGATCAAACAAGAAACCGCAGCTCACGAGCCTGGAGCAAGACCAGTCCACAAGCCGCCAGCAAAATGAGCAGGGCGCAATTACAAGAAAAAAGAAATCTGCGGCACAACATGCCACCAGCTACAACAAAAAAGAAAATTGCCCATATTTCAGCAAAATTCCCTCTTAATAATAGCGATTACTTACAGGCTGCCTGACCCGCTAAGGGTGCAAATAAGACAGCGATCGGCTGCGTATCTGGGGAGAGGCGCCTCAGCCCCTTGGGTTCGGCGAGGGCGAGGGCTTAGCCAGACGATCGGCCGAGCCTGGCAAAGCCAACGGCGAACGGGGCCGTTCCAGGGTCTGGATCAGCTCCCCCATCAGCAGCGCCACCGCATCGGTGGGCATCGCACCGGGCTGACCCAGCTGGGAGGCGATCATGGCGCCGCCCTGATCCAGATCCCCCGGATCAACCGCCACCCAGCCGCCCTCCTGGGGCATGCGCAGTTCAAAGTGCAAGTGGGGGCCCGTGCTCAGACCCGTGCTGCCGACCCGGCCGATCACCTCGCCCTGGCGCACCAGCTGGCCCTCCTTGACATACAGCTCGGAGAGATGGCCATAGAGGGTGCGACGGCGCGGGCCATCGTGCTGGATTTCGACAGCCAGTCCATAGCCTCCAGCCAGACCACTGCTCATCACCCGACCGCTGAGGGCCGCGACCACGGGCGTGCCCTCGGGTGCCGCCAGATCCCGACCGGCGTGCATCAACCAGGAGCCCATCACCGGATGGAGCCGCCAGCCGAAGGGGCTGGAAACCACCGCCGAGCCGATCAGGGGGAAGAGCAGGCCGGCATTGCCATTGCCGGCGATCGCTGCGGGCCTGGGCGTGCGGCCGAACACATCGGTGAGCCGGAAGGTGCCGCCGGCGCCGGAGAGCAGGGCCGACACCGGCACGGAAATCGGCGGCAGGGGCAGGGCATCGGTGCTGAAGCGCCCCAGGCCAGCGGCCACGCCACCACCACTGAGGCCACCTTCCCCATCCCCGCTGGCCAAACCGGCGCCATCCAGCCGGCCACGGCCGCGCAGCATCAGGCCGGTGCCGCATTCCAGCGCCGAGAGGGCCCCATTGCTGCAGGCCTGGCGGCGAGCGGCATTCATTGGTCCCACCAGACCACCATGCACCCGCACCCGCTCCGAAGGAGAAATCACGCCATCGCGCACCAGCTCATCCAGGGAGGCATCGAAGCGACGAGGCGACAGGCTGCGTCGTTCGTCCGCCGAGGGCCGCAGCGGCGGTTCCACCAGCGCCTGGGGCGAGGCGGTCAGCGGCGCCGGGGTGGGTACCGCTGGCGGCGCCAGCAGCGTTGCCGCTGGGGCAGGTGCAGCGGCCGGCTCGGCCACAACTGCGGGGGGCTGTGGCGCCTCGCTCTGGGCCAACACCAGAGGGACGGCCCCCAGGGGAACCGCACCCAGCAGACCCAGGAGCAAACATTGAACGGGCTTGGAGGCCATGGGGAGCAAGGGGTGAATCCTTAAGGACCGGCAGGGAAACGGGTGGGAACAGGCTCCGGTTCAGAACCGGACGGCAAGGGCGCCACCGATCGCGGCGGCGATGTGGATCTTGTGGGCGAAGCCGATCGGGACCGGCAGGACTGATCAGGTCGGAGAACCTGAGCGCGCCGAACGAGCCGGATCGGCTGGCGACGCTGAGCTGGGGGCCGAGGTGGAGGGGAAGACCGGGAGGGCCTGGGGTGCCGGGCTGATCCCGGCAGCGAGCGCGGACCGGCGGGTTTGAAACGCAGAGATTGTGACGCAATTTAAGGGTCTGCCCCCAACGGGCCTGCGTCGAAACAGCGCTGCAACACCCGCAGGCGTTTCCCGCACTGCAGCCGCAGGCCGCCATCGCGCGCCAACCCCAGCGGCCGCCAATCGTCTCCGTCGAGCCGCAGCAGCCCCGAACCCAGATGCAACCGCTGCTCCGCCAGCTGGCGCACCTCTTCCGGCCGCCGCGCCCAGGCCATCGCCCACTCCAGGGCCAGCAGCACCCGGGCCGCCAGCCGCAGCGGCTCGGCGCCCCAGGGACCCAGGCTTCGGCGCAGGTTCGTGGCCGCCGCCGGCACCGGATTACGGCCATTCAGCCCCACCCCCAGCCGGGCCCAGCGGATGCTGTCGCCCCGCAGGCGCAGCCGCGGCAACAGGCCGGCAAGTTTGGCCAGTTTGCCATCGGCCCCCTGCAGCAGCAGGTCATTGGGCCATTTGAGCCGCACCGGCACCCCGAGCTGCTCCAGCTGCAGGGCCAGACCCACCGCCACCGCCAGCCCTGGGGCAGCAGCCTCAGCTGGATCCTGGGGCCAGGGCAAGGCCGCACTGAGCCACACCCCGCCCGGCGGAGCCAACCAGGGGCGGCCCTGCTGACCATGGCCGAAGCGCTGCTGGCGAGCCAGCAGCGCCAGGGGCGCCTGCAGCGGCCCGGAGCCGGCGGGCAAGGCATGCTCCAGCCAGCGATCCAGTTCCCTCTCGGTGCTGGCGCAGACCGGCATCCCCCGCAACCGCCAGGGGGAGCTCCGGGCTGCCCCACCGCCCGGCTCAGCCAGCCAGGGGGCCTGGGCCGAGCCCAGCAACCGCCGACGCTCAGCGGCGAGGCGACCGATCACAGCTGCCGCAACCAGGCACCGATGCGCGCGGCACCGGCCTCGAGCTCGGCGGTCGGATGCACCAAGGCCAGCCGCTGCCAGCCCTCACCGGAGGGCCCGAAGCCGTTGCCTGGGGTGAGGCACACCCCGGTGCCTTCCAGCAGCGCGGCGCAGAATGCCTCCGAATCCAGCCCCCGCCGCTGCGCCACTTCGGGCAACTGCAGCCAGAGATAAAGGGCCATGGAGGGACGCCGCAGGGGCCATCCCTGAGCCTCAAGCGCCGCCGCCATGTGATCGCGCCGCTCCCTGTACACCGCCCGCAGCCGCTCGGGCCATTGCGGCGCCTGCTCGAGGGCGGCGATGGCACCGGCCTGCAGGGCCAGGGACTGGTTGAAATCCACCACCCCCTTGAGCTGGCGCAGGGCCGTGATCAGCCACTCGGCGCCGATGGCGAAGGCGAGCCGGTAACCGCCGAGGCACCAGCTCTTGGAAAAGGAGAAAAACTCAATGCCGCACTGGCGCCAGGCCGGGTTGCGCAACAGGGCCGGGGCCTCGCCGTCGAGGGCCAGGTCAACGTAGGGGTTGTCGTGGGCCAGCACGATGTCGTGGCGCAGGGCCCGCTGCACCGCCTCATCCAGCCAGCTCTGCTCACCGGTGGTGGCGGTGGGATTGTGGGGAAAGCCGAGCACCATCAGCTTCAGGGCGTCCCA
Organism: uncultured cyanobacterium; assembly: GCA_903934745.1. Taxonomy (GTDB): domain Bacteria; phylum Cyanobacteriota; class Cyanobacteriia; order PCC-6307; family Cyanobiaceae; genus Cyanobium. The sequence continues at coordinate 4,833 of CAIZOZ010000228.1, read as the reverse complement.
CTCGGCGGCGCCGAGGCGATCGAAATCAGGCCGCCAGCCGCTGGCGGCCTCGAGCGGCAGCAGCACGGGCCGGGCCGAGGCCAGCTGCAGGCCGCCGAGGTGGGAGGGGTAGTAGGGGTCGAGCAGCAGGGCGGCATCGCCGGGGTTGAGCACCGCCAGGGGCAGGTGGGCCGTGCCCTCCTGGGATCCCACCAGCAGCAGCACCTCGGTGCCTGGATCCACCGCCACGCCGAAGCGCCGACCAGCCCAGGCGGCTACAGCCTCCCGGAACGGCAGCGTGGCGCCATGCAGGCAGTAGGAGGCACTCTCGGGCTGCTGCAAGGAAGCGGCGATCGCCTCGATCGCCGCCGCCGGCGGCTGCAGGTCGGTGGAGCCGAGGGAGAGATCGAGCAGCGGCGGCAAGGGCACGGGGCTCGCCTGGCCCGCATCTGCGCGCCAGCGCTGTTGATCGGCCAGCTTGCGCTGATAGGCCAGTTTGCGCTGATCATTGCGGGCGAAGACACCGCTGCCGAGCAGGCTCAGCCGTTCAGAGATGGGCATCCAGGAAGGCCTGCAACTGGGGCTTGGCCATGGCTCCCTCGTGGCGGCCGATCTCAACGCCGTCGCGGAACAGGATCAGGGTGGGCAAACCCTGCACCTTGTAGGCATCGCGGCTGCCGGGATTGCCATCCGCCTCCAGCTTGCCGACGGTGAGCCGCTCGGCGTAGGTGCTGGCGGCCCACTGCATCAGCGGCGCCATCAGACGGCAGGGGCCGCACCAGGAGGCCCAGACATCAACCAGAACGGCCGTGGGCCGGGTGAGCACCTCGCCAGCGAAGTTGGCGTCGTTCAACTCAAGAACGGCGGCTACGGCGTTCGGAGTCACGGCGTTCGGAGTCCCGGCGTTCGGAGCCACGGCATTGGGGGGCTCGGCGTTGTGGTCGGTCGACACGGCCCAGGATTCAGCTGGCCCGATTGTATGGATTCCACCTGCCGGCCGATGGGGCCGGCACAAGCACCACCGGACCCGCTGCACTGGCGGCGGACGACCTTGGGCGACACCAGCCAGGCTCTGGGCGAGATCTGGATGGCGTGGCTGCTCGCGAACGCCCCCCGTCAAACGCGGGAAATCAGAGCTTGTCGATGGAACGCTTGAGCTGCTCGAGCTCGGCATCCACTTCCGCCACCTGCACCGGCTGCAGCTGGGGCACCGCACCATTGGCAGCCGGCAGGGAAATCGGGTTGCTGCCTCCTTCCAGGCGGTTTTTGAGGGCGGCCAGCTCTTCATCAACGTTGCTGCCTTCGAGGGCGGCGAACTGGCTTTCGAGATCGGCGCCGGCCAGCTCGGCCGCCGCCTGGCTGCGGGCCTCCATCGCCAGCACCTTCTCCTCCATCTGATCGAAGGCGGCCATCGAGCTGTTGGTGCCCAGATTGCCGACGGCGTTCTGCAGCTGCTCCTGGGCCTGAGCCGCCTGCTGGCGGGCCTTGAGCATGTCCTTTTTGGTCTTGGCTTCGGCGATCTTGCCTTCAAGCGCCCGCAGGCTGTTCTTGAGGGTGTCCACCTGGCCGGACTGGCTGGCGATCTGGGTGTTGAGCGCGGTCGCGGTATCGGAGTAGGTCTTGCGGCGGGTGAGGGCTTCGCGAGCCAGATCTTCGCGGTTTTCCTTGAGCGCGAGCTCGGCCTTGCCCATCCAGTAGCGATCCTGGGAGGAGGCCTGTTCGGCCTGATTCTGCAGCCGCTTCTGGCTGGCGATGGCGGTGGCAACGGCCTGGCGCAGCTTGACCAGATCGGCCTGCATGTCCGCCACGGACTGATCGAGGATCTTGGAGGGATCCTCCGCCTTGCTCACCAGGTCGTTGAGGTTGGCGCGAAGCAGGCGGCTGAGCCGATCAAAGAAGCCCATGAATTGGCTATTGAAGCAAGATTCAGACAGTAGCGACATCGGCGGATCAGGGCCGCCGGCAGGGGCAACGGATTGCCGCACTCCCAAGCTGTTGCCGCACTCCCAACCCGTGGCCCGGCCTAGCCTGGCCCGATGGCCAAGGCCCCCCTCCTGCAAACCCGCCGAATCGGCAACCTGTCGGTGCTGCTGGCCGCGCCCAAGCCCCCCGCCAGCGCTGTGGCCAGCTGCCTGGAGACCCTGCAACAGCAATGGCGCCGCGACGGCCACCTGGCGGCCCTCTGGCAGGCCTGGCCGCGCATCGCCGGGGCGCAGCTGGCCAGCCACTGCCGCCCCCTGCAGCTGCAGGGAGGCCTGCTCACGGTGGGAGCGGCGCCGGGCCCCTGGCTGCAGGCGCTCCAATACCACCGCCACCAGCTGCTCGGCGCCCTGCGCGGCGCTGGTTTCACGGTGCGTGATCTGCGGGTGCAACAGCACCACGCCACGGCGATCCCGGCCGCCGGCAGCAGCCTGGAAGCCGAGATCTGGGCGCTTCATCCCAGCCGCATCGATGTGCATGGCCAGGCCGACTGCCCCGAATGCCGGCGGCCGGCGCCGGCGGGCGAAATGGCCCGCTGGGGCCATTGCAGCTTCTGCCGGCGCGACTGGCTGGCGGCTCAGTTCATGGTGATGCCCGGGGGCCCCGGCACGGCCGTTCCAGCCGGAACGCCTGCCGCCGCTGGCGGCGCCACAACAGCAGGAGCCGGAAAACGAGCCGCAAGGGAAGGAACCGAACCTGGAGCCGGCCGCGGCCCCCGGCCCCAAGCGCGAGCACAGACCCGATCGACCCCGTCGCATTGATGCTGGAGGCCCAACGGCTCCATGCCGTCTGCCAGGTGACCGACGGCAACCCCTGAGCTGGCCGGCGAAGGCCGCAGCGTTGCGGCTCAGAGGCTGAGCCGGAAGTCCTCACGGCGATGGAAATCGGGTTCGCTACCGCCATGCTCCAGAGCCCAGTAGCTCACCAGGCCCGAGCGCTGCTGAATCACCGCCGTGATCGCCGCCGCCAGCGGTTGATCTGCCCCCAGGCCTGGAGGTAGATCGAGCTCCAGCATCAGCCGCAGCTCCTGGGGATCACGCAGCACCTGCAGGGCCAGCTGCTGATAGGCCGCTGCCGCTGCCAGGCCGCGGCGATAACTCTCCAGCCGATAGACATTCCAGTGACCTGCCGGCGAGAGATTGAACTCCCAGTAGGGCTCCTGGCCGGGGCAAGCCAGGAACAGCTCGAAGCAGGTGGTTTGCCAGAGCTCATCGAGCCGGCAGGGCTGCGGGGCCGGCGGCGCCAGCAGCACCGTATCCAGCGGGCCCTGCAGCGCGTAGCGCAGCAGCAGGCGCTCGCCGCGGCGGCTGATCTCGCCGCTGATCGTCAGATCAGCCAGCTGGGGCAACGATTCGAACGGCTGGAGCGCGAAGCGCTGATCGGTATGCACAGGAAATAGGGGCGATTCAGGCGGCAAGCCGCAACCGCTCCACGATCGCGCGGATGGCCGCTTCCTGGATCTCGATGCTTTCCGTCAGGCGGAACTGCACCAGCGCCCGCTGCAGATTGTGGCCAGGATGATCGATCTTGAAATAGTGATTACCCGCCAGATGATCGCTGAAGAACCGCAGACCCAGCTCAAAGGCGAGCAGGCGAATGGCCTCATAGAGATAGTCGTAGTCGGCGTCGACCAGAAAGGCCCGGGCCTGGCCGATGTAGCCCTCGAGGATGGCTTCACACAACTCCAGATCAAAGTGCACCGAGCGCCAGTCGGTCGTTTCTTCGCCGAGGCGGTTGCAGCCGGAGCGCAGGCAGTCGCCGATGTCGTAGTGCACCAGGCCCGGCTTGATCGTGTCGAGATCCACCAGGGCAATCGCCTCGCCGGTGGCGAGATCGAACATGACGTTATTGAGCTTGGGATCACCGTGAATCGGCCGCAGCTGCAGCCGACCGGCTGCTTTGGCGTCCTCGAGCACGAAGGCGAAGCGCTCGCGATCGCGGATGAAGGCGATGCAGTGGGCCGCCTGGGGGGTGAGCGGCACGGTGGTGGTGCGCAGGGCCCGCTCGAACTGGGCCAGATAGCCCGGGGTGATGTGGAAGCCCTCCAGGGTGTCGGCGAGCTCGGCCACCGGCAGCTCACTGATCAGGGCATGGAAGATGCCCAGCCCCCGCCCCAGCTCCCTGGCCTCGGTGCCATCCTCGAGCCGTTCACCGGAGCGGCAACCCGCCACGAAGGTGAGGGTGCGCCAGATCTCACCCTCCAGCTCCAGCCAGCAGCGACCGGGCTGATCGCGCAGGGCAACGGCGCGGGGCACCTCCCAGCGACGCCCCGCCAGCATGGCGGCGGCCGGCCCTTGCACATGCTCCGCCAGCCGCAGGATGTTGGCCATCACCAGCTCGGGCTGGGGAAACACCCGCGTGTTGAGACGCTGCAGCACCAGCTGATCGACCTGACCATCCGGGGCGCGCAGGCTCACCTGGTAGGTGTCGTTGACATTGCCCTGACCCAGCGGGCTGATGGCGATGACCGGACCAGGCAGCGCGAAGGCCTCGGCGATCGCCAGCAAAGGATCAGCAGGCTGGCCTTGAGCGGCAAGGGAGGCAGCAGCGAGGGAGGCAGCGGCCAGCGAGCCAGCACCGGGAGGAGAGCCAGCATTGGTCTCAGTCACGGGCCGTCGGGCGAAGACGGCCACACTGTTCCACGTCGATCCGATCGTGCCCAGGCCAAGACTGACAGTCCTTCAGCTGGGCAGCTGGGCAGCTGGGCAGCTGGCAGCTGGGCTGCTGCTGGCCGGCCAACCAGCTGGCGCGCGCTCAGTCCTGCAGACCCCAGTCGGCGCGGATCTGGGCCAGGGGTTCGGCGGCGAGGCTGAAATAGTCCACCGCCAGCAGCGGATCGACCCGGCAGCGCGCGCCGCGGGCCATGGCCCTGGC
>CAIZOZ010000227.1 GCA_903934745.1 uncultured cyanobacterium | reverse complement strand
GGTTCGGGGTATTGCCACACGGCCCGGCTCAGGCGCCGCGGCAGGCCATCGGCAGCGAAGACCACCACATCGAAATAGCGGGCCACTCCCTTCCATTCGCAGAAGCTGTGGCCCGGGGCCGGCTGCAGCACCGCCAGATCCACCGCCTCGGGTGGCAGATAGAAGCTGGGGGGATGGAAGGTTTCCAGCACCCGCAGCGAGCTGTAGGTGTCGACCAGCAGCCGGCCCAGGGCCTCGACCCGCACGTGGCGGGTACAGGGCTGAAGCGCCGGCGGCCTTGGATAGGCGGCCACCCGTTCGCGGCCATCCGGCAGTTGCCAGGGAAAGTTCAGGCGTTCCGTCATGGGCTGGGTGCTCCTTAGCCGGGGATGAAATGGCGCAACCGGCGCGCCTCCTCTCCGGCTCGCCGCTGCAGCTCCTCATCGCTGAGGGTCTGCTCCGCCCGCTGCTGCGCGGCGATCACGTCGTTTTCATCGACGTCGAAGCCGGCGCCGCGGGCCAGGGCCAGAAAATCGGCCAGCTCCTTGGGTTCATGCAGCTGGCGATCCAGCCCCGGATCGCCGTGGGCATGGGCCAGGAAGGCATCGAGTTGGGCCAGGCTCATGGTGGCGATCGGGCGGCAGTGGTTCCTGTTTAACCGCCCAGGGTGCCCAGCGGTGCTCTGGTGGCGAGGCAGATTGGTCCCAACCGCAGGCCCGAGGCCTTCAGCCGAGCAGGTTGAGTTGCTGGGGCGCTGCCGGGCCGCCCGCGGCGGGCGTGATCTCCAGTTTCACGGCCTCCCAGGCGGCCGGATCCCAGGGTGCCATCAGCGGTTCGAGGGCCCGCAGCCCCGGCCCATCGGCGAGCTCCAGCCAGGCCTGCTCCAGCCCAGCCGGGATCACCACCGGCATGCGGTCATGCACCCGTCGCAGCAGATCATTAGGAGCGGTGGTGAGTACGCAGCACGTTTCCAGTTCGCCGCCATCGGGGCCGCTCCAGCGTTCCCATAGTCCGCCCAGCCAGAAGGGGGCCCGATCACGGCGACGAAACAGCCAGGGCTGCTTGTAGGAGCGGCCGCTGCTGGGATCGGTGCGGCTCTGCCATTCAAAGAAGCCATCGGCGGGCAGCAGGGCGCGGCGATGGCGCCAGGCAGCTCGGAAAAAGGCTTTCTCGGTCACGCTTTCACTGCGGGCGTTGATCGGCCGGCGCATCCCCAGGGGATCCTTGCTCCACTCCGGCAGAAAGCCCCACAGGGCCAGACCCACCTGCAGGCGGTCGTGCTCCTGGCGCTGCAGCAGCACCGGCTCACCGGGGCGCACCTGCGGGCGCGGGGCGTAGTGCTCCACCAGCCCCGGCGGTAAGGGGCCCTTCAGCCGCGGCAGCAGCTGGTCGATCGCGGTGGTGAGGCTGTAGCGACCGCACATGGGCGCAGGGTGGGAAGCGGGGGGTTGGGGGCATTCGGTTCTCCCCACCGGCAGGCGATCCGGGGGGTGGCACACAGGCCTAGCCTGGCGCCACGATCGCCCCACGCTGCATGGCCATCCGCCAGGACGACAATCGCCCCAGCCGGCGCTTTGGGATCATCAACCTATTGTTGATCGGTTTCGGTGTGTTGCTGCTGGTCAGTAACTTCCTGCCGAATCCGGCCAACCAGGTGCCGCGGGTGCCCTATTCGTTGTTCATCGGCCAGGTGGATGCCGACAACGTCAAACGCGCTTACATCACCTCCGAT
>CAIZOZ010000226.1 GCA_903934745.1 uncultured cyanobacterium | reverse complement strand
TGCCAGCACAGCGATCGCGACCACCAGCAGCAGCCGATTGATCCGCTCGGGATCCCGCAAGCCGCTGTCCTCCAGCTGAAACACACCTGATTTCTGATCACGGAACAACTGTTCGCAGCAGAAGCGCCGGCCGTAGCTCCACACCAGATCCAGAGCAGGTTCAGCGTTGCTGATCAGGTACCAGGGCTCCTCCACCTCCAAGCCGATGGGATGGGCCAACACCAGGTTGGCGCTGTGGCTGCCATCAGCCCAGAGCCGGATGCCACGGAAACCACGACATTGCCCACGGCGCAAGCGCAACCGGCGAACCTGGCAACCGAGAGGCGCTGCGGTGCCGTGGATCTCGGTGTCGCCTGGCAGGCGCATCACATAGCTCCAGCGGTCCCTGCCGTGGAACCAGCTCAAGAGTTCAGCGCAGGGGAAAGCGCGATCGGCCAGCAGCGTGATCGCCCCGAATCCAGCCAGAAGCCGATTGGCTTTCTCCAGCAGGCCGATGGAGACGGCTGCGCTGACGCTGGCACTGGGGTGTTCGAGCGTCTGCCACAGCAGCGGTATGGCCCGGCCATGGCAGACCACCGAGAGCACCACCACGCAGATGCGGTTCCAGAGCATGGTGGTATCAAGAGCCAGAGGCAAGGTGTGGCCTGGGTTCTGCCAGCCCTGGATCGCCCAGAGAATCAACGGGCTGTAAAGCCGTTCAGGATCAATCCGGCTGTTGTTCAACCAGCGCTGGCAACGCCGCTGCCAGCTGGAAGCCAGGCAGTTCCCCAATGGCAGCCGGGTTTTCCAGTGATCGAAACAGACCGTCTGGCTCAGGAGCAACCCGGCCACCATCCAACCCAGGAGCACCAGATGACGCTGGTCACGGGCCGGACAGTGTTGACGGATAAAGGCGATCAGTTCAGCATGCAGCCGGGCATGGGAATCCACGAGGGATTGGTTTGGTGTAGTAACCCCAAGCTCTCACGGCTCCCTGCCCACCCAATGGACTGAGACCCGTTCTGTTGCAAGGGGTCTCGGACTTGTGTCGGTCAGCCAGCCATGAGACACTTCCTGAAGGCGAACATTCGATAATCTTGAACGCCGACCCCCTTTCTCCACGCGCCGGAATTCCCGAAAATGAGTTCGGGCCGACGAATCATCGTTTTGAGATGAAGCTCTCGCATTATCTGCATTCCGGGGTTGAGCGGTATGCGGCGTTTCGTCGTGTCTCGCCAGTTGCGGTCTGCGAACTTTTGGAGCGGCGAGCCACATCAAGTCCAGCATCGATTCTTGCGTATGCCGAGGCTGCTATTGCATACGTCTGTGGTGTTGCATTTGGCAGGTGGGACGTCCGGTATGCGACAGGCGAGCAAGCCGCGCCGGAGTTGCCCCGTCCGTTTGCGCCGTTGCCGACCTGTCCGCCCGGCCAGTTAAAAAACATGCAGGGCTTGCCCGCCGGCCCGAAGGACGTTCCCGCCGCCTATCTCGTCCGCATCCCGTGGGACGGCATTCTCGTGGATGACCCCAATCATCCGAGGGACCTCGAGTGCCGCATCCGCGAGGTCATCGCAATCATCTGGGGTGGCCAAGAGGACGGTCCTACGGCCCATGCCATCGAACACGAAGCCTGCGAAATCCTCGGCGTGAGGTCGCTCCGCGACTATTTCCGCAAACCCGCTGGCTTTTTTGCTAACCACCTCAGTCGCTACTCGAAAAGCCGCCGCCAGGCCCCCATCTACTGGCAGCTCTCCGCTGGCAACGGCAGCTATTCGGCCTGGCTCTACTACCACCGCTTCACGCAAGACACGCTTTACCGACTACTCCGAGATTTCGTCGAGCCACGCATTCAAGAGGCCGAGCGGGAACAGTTTGAATTTGAATCTCAGGGTGGCCTCTCGGGTGATGCGGCGAGCCTGCTTCAGGAGATGCAGAACCTGCTCCAGGATCTCCGACTCTTTAAGAGTGAACTAGAGCTAGTTGCTCCTCTCTGGAACCCCAATCTCAACGATGGCGTGATCATCAACCACGCCATTCTTTGGCGAATTACGCCATACACCCCCTGGCAGAAGAAGTGCAAGGAGTGCTGGGACAAGCTGGTCAAAGGTGATTACGACTGGGCCCATCTCGCCTTCCATCTCTGGCCCGAGCGGGTGATCAGGAAGTGCATCACCGATCGCAGCCTCGCTATCGCCCACGGCTTAGAAGAGCGCCTCTGGCAGGAGACCAGCAAGGGCAACTGGCTGCAGCGTCAGGTGCCGGAAGCTGAGCTAGAGGGCCTGATCGCCGAGTACAGGAAGCCTGCGGTCCAGAACGCACTTGAACGCTTCCTCGCTGCACCTCCACCCGTGGCCGCCGCTCGTACCCGCGCCCCACGGGCCGCGAAGTCGTCCTTCACTGGCACAACCCGTCGGCCTCGCGGATCTGCCCCCGAGGTAGATGCAGAAACCTCCCGCCAGACCCTGCTAGTTCTCACCGCTGCTCCAGCAGACGGTCTCGGCAGAAACGCCATCGCCGAGCTGCTGGGTGTGGAGGCTGCCTCGCTCACAGCTGTGATCAAGCAGCTCAAGGAGAGTGGCCAGATTGAGCAGCTGGGGGCTGCCCGTGGGGCCAAGTACCGGCTCACGGAGCAGGGGCGAGTCAGTCTGGAGCCGGAGCAGGACGCATGATCTCCCTGATCGAAGCCCTCAACTACAGGTCGCTGCGCTATGTGCGCCAGCCGCTCTGCCCGTTTCAGATCCTGATCGGCCCCAACGGCAGCGGCAAGACCACCTTCCTCGATGTACCCAGTTTTTTGGCCCATCTCGTGCAAGCGGGGCTGGAAGCCGCCATCGGTGGTGATGATCGGCTCTCGATTCCCCTGCGCGCCACAGACGCTCGCCAGTTGCTGTGGAAGCAGCAGGGGCACCTGTTTGAACTTGCTGTTGAGCTGCCGATCCCGACCGATCTCCCTAGGGGCAATGGAGCAGCGGCGCAGCAGGTCTGTCGCTATGAGCTCGCGATTGACACCGACGGTGTTGGCATTGCCGCCGAAAATCTGTTCTTGATCCCTCAGGTCGATGAAACACCTAGGGGCAATCTAGATCTATTTCCCTCACCACGAAACACTCCAGCCACAATCCTGGTGAAGCCCAATGCCACGCTTCCCAAGGGTTGGAAAAAAGTAATTCGTCGCAACCACGCCGACAAGGCAACCTTCTTCGCCGAAAACTCCAACTGGCAGAACCCGTTCAAAATTCTGTCCGACCGCACGGCTCTGGCCAGCCTTCCTGAGGATCCCGAGCGCTTCCCCGTGGCCTGCTGGTTTCGGGCCCAGCTCACCGAGCAGATGCATCGGCTGGTGCTCTCCAGTGAGCACATGCGCCTGCCAAGCCCGCCAGCTCGCCAGAAGGGCTTTAGGGTCGATGGCTCCAACCTGCCGTGGGTGGTGGATCGTCTCCAGGACAATCCTGAACGCTTTGCGCAATGGCTCGCCCACCTTCAGGAAGCGCTGCCCGAGTTCCGCGACTTCACCACTGTGCTGCGCGAGGAAGACCGCCACCGCTACCTCACCGCCCGTGCCACAGAAGAGGTATCCCTGCCCTCTTGGGTGCTGTCCGACGGCACGCTGCGCATGTTGGCGCTCACGTTACTGGCCTATGTGGAGGATCTCAGCGGTTCTTACCTGATTGAGGAACCTGAGAACGGCATCCATCCCAAGGCGATGGAATCGGTATTTCAGTCGCTCTCCTCTGTCTACGACGCCCAAATCCTCTGTGCTACCCACTCGCCTGTGCTGCTCAGCCTCGCCAATCCGGCGCAGCTGCTCTGCTTTGCCAAAACGGCAGATGGTGAAACCGATGTGATCCAGGGCGATCAGCATCCGGTGCTCCGCGATTGGCAGCACACGATTGACCTGGAGACGCTGTTTGCATCGGGAGTGCTGGGATGACCAGTTTCCGCGCCGATCTGAAGGTTGTTGTGGCCGATAAGAACATGCAGGCCACGTTTGCGGGGCTGCTCACACGCCATCAGTCCCTGGGGATTCAGCCCTTGGAGCTTGACCCCCAATCACCGCTGGTCCATCCCCGCCACGATCCGGGCTGCTGGAAAGATGGCCCCGAGCTTCTGGCCATCGAGCACCAGTACTACCGCCATGGTTTGCTGGCGCTGGATTGGGAGGGGTGCAACTCCAAACGGTCCGCTGACGAGACCCGCCGCGAGCTTCAGGAGCGCTTGGAACGGCTCACTGCTCCTGGTTGGGGCTCCGTCGTGGTGCTCCAGCCCGAGCTGGAGAGCTGGGTGTTTGCCGGCTCCACCGAGGTGGACCGTGCCCTTGGCTGGCAGCCAGGAACGCTGACACCATGGTTGGAGCAGCAGGGCCACCTTCAGCTAGGCCCGGCCAAACCGGCCCGGCCTAAGGAGGCGGTAGAGCAAGCCATGAACCAGAAGCGCCAGCCTCGGTCGTCCTCGGTCTACCGCCAGCTGAGCCGTTCCGTAGGTTTCAGCCGCTGCACAGACCCAGCCTTCGCGGACCTGAAGACCACGCTTCAGCAGTGGTTCCCGCCGGAGGTTCCATGATGACTTTGGCCAGTCCCAGGCGGCATTGCCCTCGCGACGATCGAGGGGAGCTCATGGCAGATCAAGAGGGGCTGGCTGCGGATCGAGGGGGGCTCCGCCCCGATCGAGGGGAGCTGGCAGCCGATCGAGGGGAGTTTGAGGCCGGATCGAGGGGAGCTAGCCGCCGATCGAGGGGAGCTGAAAGGCGTCAGGCTGGCAGCGGAGGTCAGCACCCATGAAGCGACGCAACGGCACCTACAACACCAAACGCCAGCTGGCTGATCTGCGTTATTGGCCCCAAGATCGCCTGCAGCAGCTTGGCCAGCGGCTGCTCTATGGAGGGAACCCTGAGCACAAGCGTCATCCCGGTGATTTCGGTCTCACGCCCCCTAGTGGTGCCCGAATCGGAAAGATGCTCTGCGACGAAGTTGGCATCTTCCACAGGCAGGAAGCCCTGGAATTGCTGCGTTCCGGTGTTGCCGCTGGTCTGATCAGCGAGCGTTGCGTCAACGGCTGGCCCCAGAACATCTGGGCTGTGCGAGACGGTCGCGTCCTGGAGGCGCAGCTTGAGCAGAGTGAAACAGGCACTTATCACGGGTACCCCCTGCAGCCTGAAGACCCATTCGCTGAGCTGGTACTGCAGCGCTTGGGAGATGAACCATGACCGATCTGCAGCTCAGCATCAGCAACTGGGAAGCCGCTGGCCAAGGCGCTGCCGAGGTGCTCGCCTCCACCGGGCGGCTGCGCCTGCAGGTGGGCGACATCAACCTCACAGAACACGAGGACACCTTCTCCCGCACCATTCGCCAGGAGGTGCTGGTGTCGGCTTATCCACTGGCCTTCTGGCTTGCGGCCAGCTGGTGGCGGCTGCTTCACGAACCAAGGCCGCCCGAACGGTTGCGTCCCAGCACAGAGTGGCGCCTGGCCCATGAGTGGCCTGCGGCCAATGCAGGCACCATCTGGCCTGCTGTGGTGCTGGCCAGCGAGGGCGACACCATTCAGTTCCAGGCTTCGATCGCGGCTGGTTCGCGCCAGCAGTCGATTCGCTACCTGAACACGCTGCCGGTTCCGGTTTCGATCCCACGGGAGCAGGCGGAAGCGGTTCTCGACGCCTTCATCGCCTCAGTGCTGAGCCGGCTGGAGGCCTGGGATGCGATCCACACCGAGCTGCTCGATCTCTGGCAGGAGGTGAAAGATGAGCGCACAGACGAAGA
>CAIZOZ010000225.1 GCA_903934745.1 uncultured cyanobacterium | reverse complement strand
CCCGACTGATGCCCATAGCCGCAGGGACGTTGCGGCTGCACTCGCTTGGGACGGATGCAGATCTGGAGAGTGTTTGATCTGGCGTTGTCAGCCGGTCCCGCGCGTCAAGGATGTGATGCGCAGTCGGAGTGATTTCAACCGCCAGCGGACCGCCGTCGATCCAGCGGGCCGTCGTGGATCCACCGTCAGACGTGACTTCTGGGTTGAACGCTGTTCAGCTGCAGCTGGTTCAGGCTGCTGATGCTGCGATAGCTCCCTGTTTCGGCGGGCGTGGTGTGAGTTGGGATTGGTGTTTGTTCGGGTGCCACGCTGTTGTCGCGGTCGCTGAGGACTACTTGGAGCTCGGCGGCGGCGGCGGCCCGGAGCTCGGCTACGGAATCGCTGATGAACAGCACCTGCTGCGGCTTGACGTCCATTGCGGCACAGATGCGCTTGTAGCTATCGATTTCGTGTTTGCCACCACTATGGGTGTCGAACCAGTAGCTGAACAAGGGACAAAGGTCTCCCACCTGGCTATGTCCATAGAGAAGCTTCTGGGCGGCTATGGAGCCGGAAGAGTAGACCCCCAGCACCAATCCCTGGTGCTGCCAGTCCTGTAAGACGCCGGGGACCTCTTCGAAGAGATCCCCCACCAACTCACCTCGCGCATAACCTTCCGCCCAGACCATCCCTTGCAACTCCTTCAGGGGAGTGAGTTTGCGGTCTGAGGCAATCAGCCATTGCAGATAGGGTTCAATCTCGCTGCCATGCCATTGCCTCACCGTTGTGGCTCCGACTTCGACGCTGTTGCACTTCTGGGCTTGACTCCAGAGTTGCCTGGCTTGCGGATCTGAATCCTGTTGCCAGGCTTCAATCACCGCTTGACAATGCATTTGCACGGTCTCATCCTGATGATGTCGCTCCAGATAGGGCCCTAGTTCCCGGGCTGCATAGGGAAACAGGGTGCCGCTCACGAAGCTCAACGGACAGGTGGTTCCCTCGATGTCGAGGAGGACATGGCTGATCTGCTCTGTCATGACAGGCCTCCAACACCCGTCGCGGCTTGCAGTAACAGCTCTCGCCAGTGCTGCTCCAGCAGAAACTCCAGGATTTCCAGATGGCGGCGGGTGATCTTCAGATCGCTTCCCCAGGCATACAGGCCATGTCCGCTGATCAACAGGCTGTAAGGGGCTTCCTGCAGATGGGGTCGACAGCGTTCACTGAGTCGGTCCAGATCCTGATCGTTGTCGAAAACCGGGATGGCGATGTTCTGGTTGTGGCTGTTGTTGCCCTCCAGACCCTTGAGCATTTCCAGTCCTTGCATCGTCAGATAGCGCCCGGAACGTTGCTGGTCTGCCTCCTCTGCAGGAGTTGGCTGCCGATGCTGGCCTCGCACCATGGCGTAACGGGACAGCAGTGTGGCGGCCTGGGAGTGGGTATGGAGCACAGCTCCGGCTCCGGTTGTCTCCACGATCGTGAGGTGCAGGCGGGTTTCGGCGCTGGCTTGGCCCATTCCTTCCAGCACGGCTCCCTGGCGATCGACCGTGATCAAGTCGGTGGCCTTGACCTTGCCTTTGTCCACCCCGCTCGGAGCCATCAGCAGCTGCAGGGGCTCACGCCTGGAGACACAACTGAAGTTGCCACCAGTCCCATCGCACCAGCCACGGCGATGAATGTCGGTGATGGCTGCGCAGAGCTCGGTGGAGAGCTCACTGGACGGTGGCCCGTTATGCACGGCGGTGTCGTGCCTGTTCATGGTGTCGATCAGGGGTCGGATGGTTCAGGACTGACAGGTGGGACACCAGTGGCTGCTGCGTCCTGCCAGGCGCTCACGCAGGATCGGCGTGCCGCAGTGTCTGCAGGGTTGGCCAGAGCGGCGGTAGACCCAGGCCACCCCACCGTAGTTACCGTTCGTACCGGTGAGATCACGGAAGTCACTGAAGGTGGTGCCTCCGGCGCCGATGCTGGTCTGCAGCACCTCCACCAAGGCCTGGCGCAGCCTTTCCAGTTGGTTCCGCCCCAGTTGGTTGCTGCGGGTCTGGGGGAGGATCCCAGCGGCAAACAGGGATTCATCGGCATAGATATTGCCGACTCCAGCCACCAGGCTCTGATCCAGCAAGGCATTTTTGATCGGTCGCGTTGAACCCTTCAGTCGCTGCTGCAGGTGCTCGGCGCTGAAGGCCTCACTGAAGGGTTCCGGCCCGAGCCTGTTCAGCCCGGTGATCACGGTTTCGCTGGCGAGGCCAGGCGGCACCCACCACATTTGGCCGAAGCTGCGGATATCGACGAAACGCAGTTCGTCGCCGTTTGAATTCCAGATCTGCACTCGGGTGTGCCGGCAGGGGGGCGTGGTCGCGGCAGAGATCCTTTCCAGCCAGTGGAAGTGGCCTGTCATGCGCAGGTGCACCCCCCACTGACCCCGATCCAGAGCGGCAATCAGATACTTGCCGCGGCGACGCCACTCCTGCACCGTGCGTCCGGTCAGGGCTCGGCAGAATTCAGCGGGATCCTCGGCTGGGGCGGCGATCACTCGGGGCCGGTGCACCAGCACGCGGGCAATCTCCAGGCCCGTGGTTTGGCGTTGCAGCCCTCTGCGCACGGTTTCAACTTCGGGCAGTTCGGGCATCGGGCCGGCGGATCGAGGCTGGGGGCCAGGCTGTCGTCAGCCTCGCCGCTGCGCCGTTGCAGTTGCCGCCATCATGACCCCAGCCCGTCACCGGGCTAGCGGGGCTCCATGGTGTGATGCCCTGCCAGGTAACAAGACCAGGTAGTAGTCGCAGGAATGGGGGAGGGGTGAATCGACAGCGGCCAACAAAAAATCGTCACAGTGCAAAGGCACGATGACGATTGAGAAACGGCGGCTGGATGATTGTCCCGCTGGGCCGGTGACTTATCCGGCTTCAGGCCGTCTCGAGCTCTGATTCAGCGAAGTTGTTGGTGTTGATGCCGCCCTCGGAGCCGCTGTAGCCGTTGTAGTTGACTTTCTCAAAACGTACAACGACCGGGTAACGAATGCCGGAGGTGTCGACGGATGCCACGGTACCCACTTCGTTGAACCAGTAGGACTCGGGACGCTTGATGCGCACTTTGGCGCCGCGGGAGATGGCCATCGCTGCTGAAGAGGGATCGGGTGGCTTTCGCTGCGACCCTACCTGCGGTTGCGGGCTCAGGTTCGTCGGGCGTCACGATTCGTCGTCGCCGACGTGGTGGGGCCTGCGTGGCAGCATCGGGCTGTTGCTGTTCCTCTCGCCTTCGGCGTCGCCCCCATGAGCCAGAACGAGGCGCCCGTCTTCGACCTCGAGCTTCCCGATCCCGACAGTGACACCATCAGCAACCTGGAGTTTCTGGCCCGTCTGGAAGAGGCCTGGGCGGTCTGCGATCGCTTCGATCTGCAGACCGAAATCTGGCGTGGTCGGATCTTGGTGGCCGTGCGCGATCGCGAGAAACGTGGTGGCGAAGGCAGGGGCACCGGTTTCCTGCAATGGCTGCGGGAGCGGGAGATCAGCAAGACCCGTGCCTACACCTTGATTCAGCTGGCCGAATCGGCCGATCGCATGCTCGGCGATGGCGTGTTGGCGGAGGACAGCGTCAACCAGTTTTCCAAGCGCGCCTTCCTGGAGACGGCCCAGGCCGATCCGGAGGTGCAGCAGATGATCGGCGAGGCGGCCAATGACGGCCAACAGATCACCCGTAAGCAGGTGCGGCGCCTCTCCGACGAGTTCACCGCCGCCACCAGCCCCCTGTTGCCCGAAGAGATCCGCCAGCGCACGGCGGACAACCTGCTGCCCCCCCGGGTCGTGGCTCCTCTGGTGAAGGAGCTCGCCAAGTTGCCCGAGGGGCAGCAAGAGGATCTGCGCCGGGTGCTGCGCGATGAGCCCGAGCTGGAGCGGATCAAGGATGTGACGATGACCGCCCGCTGGCTCAGCAAGACCAGCGAATCAGGCCTGGCCGTGCGCGCCTTCCAGCAGGGGAATCTGGATCTGGACAAGGCGATCCAGGAGGCGCAGCGGCTCGATGCGCTCGGCATCCTGTCCGATGCGGTGTATCAGGCCCAGCAGGTGGAAAGTGCGGTGCTCAAGCTCCACACCAGCTGGCGCCGTCTGGGTGGCCTGCAGGAGCGGCTGTGGGTTGAAAGCGGCAGCAGCACTCCTCACCTGCGCGACGTGTTGACGGCGCTGCAGACTCTTTCCGGCACCACCATGCGCGTCTCCCTGGGGGAGCTGGCCGGTGGCAAGCGGGTGCGTCTGCAGCTGGTGGAGGAAGCCCCTGATCAGCTGGAACCGCCGCCCCTGCCCTGAGCCAGCAGCTGGATCACCCGGATCTCACTCCACATCTGGTGCGGGCTAGGGTCGGCCAACGCCACGGATGGGTTGAGGTTGGCATCGGATCCACTGGCCGCTGCCCTCAAACGTCATTTCGGCTGGGACGAGTTTCGGCCTGGCCAGAGACCAGTGGTGGAGGCCCTGCTGGCCGGACGGGACTGCCTGGCGGTGCTGCCCACGGGCGCCGGTAAATCCCTCTGCTATCAGCTGCCTGCCCTGGTGCGCGAAGGCCTGGTGCTGGTGATCTCGCCGCTGGTGGCGCTGATGCAGGACCAGGTGAGTCAGTTGCAGGCCCGTGGCATTGCGGCCGCCTGTCTGCATCAAGGACTGGCGTTCGCTGAGCGCCGTGCCCTGTTGGAGCGCTTGCGGCAAAATCGGCTGCGGTTGCTTTACCTGGCACCCGAGCGGCTCCAGGTGGAGGCCACCCGCCAGCTACTTGAGGACGTGCTGGAGGCCGGCCAGGTGGTGGCTCTCGCCGTTGACGAGGCCCATTGCATCAGCGCCTGGGGCCATGATTTCCGGCCTGATTACCGGCGGCTGGGCCAGTTGCGCAGTCTCTGTCCCGGCGTGCCGCTGGTGGCCCTCAGTGCTACCGCCGCCCCGCGGGTGCGCGCCGATGTGATCCGGCTGCTGCAGTTGCGTCGCCCTCTGGTGCAGGTGCGCTCCGCCCGGCGTCAGAACCTGGATTACACCATGCGCCTGCGACCGGTCGATCCGCTCAGCGAGGTGCTGGAGGCTGTGACAGCGGCCCGGGGGGCGGTGCTGATCTATGCCCGCACGCGTCGCTCGGTGGAACTTTGGGCGGCGCGCCTTGACGGGGCCGGGGTGGCGGCGATCGCCTATCACGCCGGCATGGATCCCCCCAGTCGCCAGCTGGCCCTGGAGCACTTCCAGAACCATCCCGCGCCGGTGCTGGTGGCCACCGTCGCTTTCGGGATGGGAGTGGATCGGCCCGATGTTGGTCTGGTGCTGCACCTGGACCTGCCCGCCAGCCCGGAGGGCTATCTGCAGGAATCGGGCCGGGCGGGTCGCGATGGCCTGCCCGCCTGCTGCCTGGTGTTGTTTGATCCGGCCGATCGGGTGAGCCTGGGCTGGGCGATGCGGGCGGCGGCGGTGCAGCTCAGTGAAGCCCAGCGCCACCAGGAACAGCAGCGGCTGGAACTGGCTCAACGGCAGCTGCGGCGCATGGAGGCGGTGGCTGAGGGGGACGGGTGCCGCGAGCAGGCGCTGCTGCTGGCGGTGGGGGAACTGGAGGTGCCCTGCGGGCGCTGCGACAACTGCCGCGCTTCCGGTGTTCGCCGTGACTGGTCGGAGCCGGTGGCCCTGGTGCTGGCCTCGTTGGAAGAGCGCAGTGGTCGGGATTTGCGGGCTCTGGTGGAGGAGCTTTCGGTCGCCCATGGCCCCACGGTTGAGCCTTGGGGTTGGTTGACCCGGCGCCTGGTTCAGGAGGAACTGATCAGTGAGAGCGATGACGGCGCCCAGCGGCTCTGGTTGCGTTCCACCGGCCGCCACTACCTCAAGGACCCTTGGCCCCTGCGTTGGTCGGCCTGATTCGCTGGCGCCCGAGCTCAGCTGCGGCTACGGCAGTAGTCGTTGACCAGTTGCAGCTCGAAGTCGGCGCTGGGGTCATCCCAGGTTTTCCAGTCGCCGTTCGGGGTGGTGGCATTGAGCTTGCGAGCCCCGCAGTTGATCGCCAGATACAGGGATTGCCCCTGGGCGTTGAGGGTGGGTGCCACCATGCTGCCGCCCATCGGTTGCCAGCCGCTCCAGTCGATCTGAAGCGGGCCGTAGGTGCGCCAGTCCGGCTTACCGGAGCCTTTGGCCACGGTGGTGGCGGCGCGGGTGGTGGCGCGGGGGGAGGGGGCCACCATGGCCACGGGCCTGCTGCTGGCCGGTCGGGTCACGGGGGTGCTGACGGGCTGGTTGGCGTTGGCGGCGACGGTGCTGTTGGCGGCAACAGCGGTTCTGGCAACAGCGGTGCTGGCGGCAGCGGTGGTGCTGGCGGCGACGGCGGTGCTGGTTGGGGTGGGGCTGGTTGTGGTGGGGCGTGGGCTGAAGCGGCTGCTGATCGGCGTCTGGCTGGGGCTGCTGGTGGCGGCGATCGTGGTGGTGCTGGGCTTGGCGGCTTCGACGCTCGCCGGTGTGGTGCTGGTGGCGGCAGCGCTGGTGGTGACGCGAGAGGTGGTGCTGCTGGGGCTCTGGTTGGTGCGGCTGGCGGTGGCGATCGTGCTGGCGGTGCTGCTGCTCGGTTTGGCGGGGCTGATCGTGGGGCTCGGCTTGACAGCGGCTTCGACACTTGCCGCTGTGGTGGGGCTCACGGCGGTGCTGGTCACGGTGGCGCTGGGGCGCGTGCTGATCACAGCGGGTTGATTGGTTGGGGCCGTGGCCTTGATTTCGGGCTGCGGCTCGGCTTTGGCTGGAGTTACCGCCGTGGGCGTCGCTGCGACCGGCCTCGATGCGGTGATCACCGGCTTGGGCTTGGGGGCTGCGGGTTTGGGCCCGGGGGGCACGGGTTTGGCCGCCACCGCTTGACTCACGGGCTTGGCGTTGGCGGGCTTGCTGGTGGCAGGCCTGGGGCTGGCTGGTTTGACCACCGGTGGGCTGCCTTTGAGTTTCAGGCGGGTGCCTGCCTCCACCTGGTCAGGGTCGCCGATGCCGTTGAGGGCCACCAGCTTGCCCATGCCGATGCCATAGCCAGCGGCGATCACCGAAAGACTTTCGCCCGGGCGCACCACATGCTCGCTGGCCCCTTTGCGGTAGCTGGCAGTGGCGGCGGGCTTGCTGGGGCCGTAAACCAGCAGGGTCTGGCCGGTTTCGACGTGATCGGCGTTGCCGAGGCCGTTGAGCTTCATTAATTGGCTGACGCTCATGCCGTGGCGATCAGCGATCTCCGAGAGGGTGTCGCCGTCCTGCACGGTGACCCGGACCGAGGCGCGGGCCCCGGCTCCGGACCGGCTGCCGGCTGCCGACGGCACGGTCAGGGTCTGGCCGGCTTCGACGTGATCGGCGTTGCCGAGGCCGTTGAGCTTCATCAACTGGTTGACGCTCAGGCCGTAGCGCTCAGCGATCTCCGAGAGGGTTTCCCCCTCCTTCACGGTCACCTGACCGGCCCAGACCGGCAGGGGCAACACCAGGGCCAGGGCCAGGGCGACGAGAGAGCGACGCATGGGCGCTATGGATGGGAGTCTGGCGGCACCATAAGAAGCAATCCCGCCGGGATCCAGTCCTCTTGCTCAATCCTTTCCAGTGACAGGGCCTGGCTGGTTCACCCGAGGAGGCGCTGGATCAGGCCCAGCTTGCCCGCATAGGGCGGATAGCGCAGGGGCAGATCGAGCCAGAAGCTGCGGTTGAGCACACTGCGGCGATGCGAGAACGTCAGGAAGCCGGCTTCGCCGTGATACGTGCCCATGCCGCTGTCGCCGACACCGCCGAAGGCGAGTTGCGGCAGGCCACCCTGCAGCACCACATCGTTGAAACTGACGCTCCCTGAGCTGGTCTGGTCAAGGAGCTGCTGACGGGCGCGTCGGTCGCCGCCGAACAGATACAGCGTGAGGGGCTTGCTGCCGCGCCGCACCCGCTCCAGAGCCTGCTCCAGGTTCGACACCACGATCACCGGCAGCAGGGGACCGAACAGTTCCTCCTGCATCAGCGGATCCCGGTCGGGATCATCGACGGCCAGCAAGGTGGGTTCAATGCGGCGTCTGGCCGGATCACTGCGGCCCCCCGCCAGCACCTGGCCGCGCTGGCGGGC
This sequence comes from uncultured cyanobacterium, assembly GCA_903934745.1. Taxonomy (GTDB): domain Bacteria; phylum Cyanobacteriota; class Cyanobacteriia; order PCC-6307; family Cyanobiaceae; genus Cyanobium. The sequence goes on along the minus strand of CAIZOZ010000225.1, from coordinate 12,658 downwards.
GACGGCCAGCAGGCTGTCGAGCCGCTCGAACTGGGCCGTGTTGACGATGCTGGCCAGGTCGTCACTGGCGAGGGGATCGGCGCCGTAGAAGCGCTTCCAGGCCGCGGCGATGGCCTCCACCAGGGGCTGGCGCTGGGCCGGTGTCACCAGCAGATGGTCCGGGGCGATGCAGGTCTGGCCGGCATTGAGGCTCTTGCCCCAGGCCAGCCGGTTGGCGGTGGTGGGGATGTCGGCATCGTCGAGGACGATCGCCGGACTTTTGCCCCCCAGTTCCAGGGTCACGGGCGTCAGCTGGGGGGCGGCGGCGGCCAGCACCAGGCGGCCCACCCGGGCCCCGCCGGTGAAGAAGATGTGGTCGAAGCGTTCCTGCAGCAGCCTGGCGGCGACGGAGCCATCGCCTTCCACCACCTGGACCGTCTCGCTCGGGAAGTGCTGCTGCACCAGGCGGCGGATCAGGGCCGAGGTGTGCGGCGTGTGTTCGGAAGGCTTGAGTACGGCGGTGTTGCCGGCGGCCAGGGCGCTCACCAGGGGAATCAGGCAGAGCTGGAACGGATAATTCCAGGGGCCGATGATCAGCACACAGCCGAGGGGTTCGGGTCGCAGCATGGCGCTCCCCGGCCAGGTCCAGATCGGCAGCGCGACCGGGGTCGGCCGCATCCAGCGCCGCAGTTGGCGGCGGGCGAGCTGCAGCTCCTGGCGGATGCCGATCAGCTCATAGCTGGCCTCCACGGCCGGCTTGCCCAGATCGAGATGCAGCGCTTCGAGGAGTGGTGGCTGGGCGGCCTCCAGCAGGGCCTGCAGGCGATCAAGTTGCTCCAGTCGCCAGGCGAGGCTGCGGGTGTGGCCGGCGTTCACCGGGCCCCGCATGGTGTCGATCGGGGTGATCAGGAGCTCGGTGGCGGTCATGGCTCAGAGGGCTGGACGACCACGCTGGCAAAGGGCTGCTGAGATGGGCGATTCAGGCCCAGGCCATCTCGCTGCTTCGCTGGTAGGCGTTCTGGTAGGCCTCGCGGATCCGGCCGATGAGCGCCTGCACCGCGGGGTGCTGCAGGTGTTCGTGGAGCAGCACCACCACGGCCAGACCGGTGCCACCGCGGCTCGAGGGGGCGCCAGCTGGCCGGAAAGCCACGTGGCGCCGATCGTTCACCAGTCCCACGATCACCCAGTCGCCGAAGCGGAAGTTGCCGCGGCTGTTGTCCAAGCCGGGTGGCAAGGCCTTCAGGTCGTTGATGACGGCCAGATCCAGCACCCGCTCGTGCAGCAGCTTCAGCATGCGCTGGGCATCGAGCCATTGCCTGGTCAAGGGATCACTGTCGCCCACCATCTGCAGGCTCGTGGTGCTGTAAGGATTGCCCAGCCATCGCAGCTGGCCGCCGTCCTGGTTCAGGCGCAGCAGCTGGGAGGCCTGGCGCAGGGATTGCAAGATCTCGAGGTTGGCATGGGCCTTGTAGTGGCCCTTGGTCTTGCGGAAGTCAAGGCCGAGCTGATGGCTGGCATGGCGGTAGAGGCGCGAGACGGAGCTCTGGTTGCAGCGGGTCAGGGCCGCCACGCTGTCGGTGCTGCAGGTGATTTCCAATAGATCCAGTATTGGTAACCCGTCTCTCAGGAGGTCGCGCATTCCGTTGACACCGGGATAAGGCGACCCTACGCATCTTGTCAGCGGCCACGATCCCTCTCTACCCACAAACGGGTATGCGTATAGGACTAGTCATGCTGCGAGGGCCCGATTTGTTCGGTTGGCTCTGGATTCGTCTGGGGCGAAGCCTTGGGAAACCGCAGGCGCACCTCGGCGCCGCCGAGGGCGGAACGGCCGATATCCATGGTCCCCCTGTGGTTGTCCATGGTGGTTCGCACCACAAACAGGCCAAGTCCGCTGCCCTGGGGCTTACTGGTCTCCAACGGTCCCAGCGGCAACTCCGGGGCCTGGAATCCGGGACCGTTGTCGGCGACGGTCAGCACCAAATGGTCGCCGCCGGCGTCGCGGAGGCCGACCGCAATGGTGGGCGGGTCTCCAGCGGCAGTGCAGTCCATGCCGCTGGCCGTGTTGCTCGCGGCCGTGTCCAGGGCTTCGCGAGCGTTGCGCAGGAGGTTGACAAGGGCGATCTGGATCTGGGCGGCATCGCCCATCACCGCAGAGCTGATCTCCAGCCCCTCGCGTTGCACGGTGATTCCGGCAGCTTTGAGGCTGGGGGCGACGTAGAGCAGGGCGCTGCGGGCCACATTGGCCAGGTTGATCCTTTGGTGGTGGGTCTGAACGTTGCGCAGCAAGGTGCGCATCTTCTCGATCGTGGTCACCACCGCTTCGGCATTGTCGGCGATGGAGCTCAGGTGGCTGCCGAGGGGTGCCGGCAGGGGAGGGTTGCTGGGGTTGAGGAGCAACTTGCTGTTGAGCAGGAGGGTGCTGAGGGGGAGATTGATCTCATGGGCGATGGCAGCGGCGTGGAGGCTGCTCTTGAGTTTGTCCTCCAGCAACAGCAGGGTCTGGGCATCGCTGAGGCGTTCCCGTTCGGTGGCCTCAGCAAGCTGCCGTCGGGCCCGGATCAGGCGGTTCACCAGGGCCCCGAACGCCTCGGAAACGGCTTCGATTTCGGTGGCGGTGCCCTTTGGGAGCTGGGGCTCAAAAGTGAGCACACTGGACTCCCTACCGACCAGCTCCGTGGCGGTTTGGCAGCGCCGGCGTAGCAACTCCAGTGGGGCCAGCAACCAGTTGCCCACGCGGATGGTCACCGCCATGGCCGTGGCCACGGCTCCCAGGCTGAGCAGCAGGGCGATCAGGGCATGGCGCTGGCTGGCCTGCACGATCTGATCTGAACGGATGGCTGTGATCAACAACCAGTTCAAGCCTTCCGCCTCTCCCCAGGGATGAAGATCCACGATGTAGGTATGGCCCCTGAGCTCAATCGCCTGGCGCGGTGTCTGGCGTTTGGTCCAGTGGATGCCGCTGGGCCGTGCTGGCAGCGCTCCGGCCGGCCCCCTGGCCAACAGGCGACGACGGGCGCCCTGCACCAGGGGGTCTGGGATTTGGTCGAGCCGCACCCGCTTGACGTCGTCACCGGTGCCGGTGCTGCTGAAGCCGGGCCGCGAGCTGGCGACCACCATGCCGTCCGACTCCACGATCAGGGCAAAGCCGTTCTGGTCTTTCCAGACCTCCGCCAACCAGGTATCGAGCTGGCTGAGCACGAAGTCGATGCCGATCACGCCCAGCAGCTGATGGTTGGAGCCATAGATCGGCTGGTTGTAGGAGATCGCCAGCACCTCGGGCTTGTCTTCCCACTGGTAGATCGAACTCCACCTGGCCTTGCCGGCCTTGACCGTCTCGATGTACCAGGCCTCTTCATGGCTGGCGGTCATGTCGGGGATCGTTTCCAGCAGCTGCCCCCGCTGTCCCTTCGGACCCAGGGCATAGACGCCGAGGGTTCCCTTGCCCAGGGGGCTGGAGAAGGCGTCTTCGTTCAGCACGAACGTGCCGGTGTCGAGCCGCTCCACCCCGAGGAACTCCCCCTGGGTGCTGCCCCAGTTGATGTAACCGAGGGGGAAAAACTGCATCTGGCTCCAGAACCGCCGCCCCATGGCTTCGAAATCGTTCAGGGAGAGCTGTCCTTGCTCGATGGCCAGCGCGTTGAGGTTGTTGACCAGCCGTGGGGCCGTCAGCCGGCCGGAGAGCTGATGGGAGAGGTCGGTGATCGCCTGCTGTTGGCGATAGGCCTCGGCGTGGCTGAAGCCGCTGCGCTGGCCGCTGAAATAGGCCATGCCGCCCACCGCCCCGCTCACCAGTAGGAGCTGCAGGCTGGTGGCCCAGATGATCCGCTGGCGCAGGCCTCGGGTCATCAAGGCATCTGGCCCAGATGCAGGGCTGCCCGGCGAACGAGCTCGGCGCCGCTGCACTGCAGCCGGCGGGCAATGGCCTTGCGGTGGGTTTCGACGGTGGCGATGGATAGCCCGGTGCTGTAGGCGATCGCCTTGTTGGCCATCCCCCGGCCGATCAGGCCGAAGATCTCCCTCTGGCGTGGGGTGAGCCCCTCCACCCCCTGGAGCGACCCGGGTCCCTCAGCGTGGGCCTCCAGCAGAGCCTCTTCAATCACGGATTGAAGGGTTTCGTAGGTGGAGGTCTTGTCGACCACTCCGACCAGCATCAGCTCCAGGTCTTCAGGACACACGAAGCTGCTGGCCTGAGCTGAGAGCACCACCACCTTGGCCTGGGGCTGGAGCAGGCGCAGGAACCGGGCCACGATCAGGCCTTCCCCGTCAGGGAGGGCCAGGTCCAGGATGAGGGCGTCGGGGCGGTGGAGGCGGCAAGCCTCCAGGCCTTCACGGCAACTGGTGGCGATGCCCACCACCTCCAGTCCCTGGATCGCCTGCAACATCTTGCAAAGCAGCTGCAGAAACATCACCTGGTCTTCCACGATCAGGCAACGCAACGACAAGGGACACCAGCGGAGGCCCCATCCTGCCTGGGGAGCGGTGCCAGCTCCATCGTTTGATAAGCCCTTGACGAGATTTGAACTCGTGACCTCTCCCTTACCAAGGGAGTGCTCTACCACTGAGCTACAAGGGCATGTGGAAAGGTGGGCCGGGTTGGATTTGAACCAACGTAGGCAGAGCCAGCGGATTTACAGTCCGCCCCCATTAACCACTCGGGCACCGACCCGAACCACACCATCAGAACTTACCAGCCGACGATCCCTCCCCATGCAGCTGCTTGTGCTCCACGGTCCGAACCTCAACCTGCTGGGTCAGCGGGAGCCGGGTTTGTACGGCTCCCGCACCCTCGCCGAGATCGATGGCTCCCTGGCCCGCCAGGCGGCCGAGCTGGGGGTTGAACTGGCCTGCTTTCAGAGCAACCACGAAGGGGCCCTGGTGGACCGCATCCAGCAGGCGGCAGGCGGGGCTGTCGATGGCATCTTGATCAACGCGGCGGCCTACACCCACACCTCCGTGGCGATCCGCGATGCCCTGTTGGCGGTGGCGATCCCCTTTGTGGAGCTGCACCTCAGCAACACCCATGCCCGCGAATCCTTTCGCCACCACTCCCTGCTGGCCGACAAGGCGGTAGGGGTGATCTGCGGTTTTGGCGCTGGCAGCTACAGCCTGGCGCTGCAAGGGCTGGTGCAGCACCTGCAGGCGCGGCCATGAGCACCGGCAGCCCTCAGGCGGGCAGGCGGCTGGCTGGGGCCCCACCCCGGCTGGCCGCGGCCGCCGCTCCCAGCAGCCCGGTGGCCCGGGTGAAATGGCTGGCGGCCCCGAGCTCCGCCGCCTGGCTGCAGCAGGCGATGGCCGAGGCCGATCTGGTGTTGATCGACCATGCCCACTGCGAGCGCAAGGCGGCTGGGGTGGCCCTGCAGCTGATGTTTCGCTACCCCTCCGATGGGGGATTGGGGGCCGTGCTCAGCCCCCTGGCCCGGGAGGAGCTGGAGCATTTCGAGCTGGTGTTGCAGCTGCTGCAGCGGCGCTCCATCGCCCTGCGCCCCCTGGCCGCGCCCCCCTACGGCGCTGGTCTGGCCAGGCTGGTGCGACGCCAGGAGCCTGAGCGCATGCTCGACAGCTTTCTGGTGGCCGGCTTGATCGAGGCCCGCAGCCATGAGCGCATGGCCCTGCTGGCCACCCACAGTGCCGACGCCGAGCTCCGGGCGCTCTATGGCGCCTTGCTGGCCAGCGAGGCCCGTCATTTCGGCCTGTATTGGCTGCTGGCGGAGCAACGCTTTTCACGGCCGGTGCTGGTGGAGCGGCTGCGGCAGTTGTCGGTGCTGGAAGCGGAGCTGCTGGCGACGCTCTGGAGCGAAGCGAGATTTCACAGCTGAGCTCAGACGGATGCGATCAACCTGAACCAGCAAGCGCCACCAGCGGCGCGCCAGCGCAAGACTTGCTGGGTCCCGCCTTCAGGTTGCTGGTTGTGATTTCAAACGGCAGGCGATGGCGACAGGCGTGGGGCACGCCGATCCCTGGGCTGGGGCTGGCTGTGAGCGTTCAGCTGATCCAGGCCTGGTTGAACACCGTCACGTGCGGCAGCCAGATGTTGAGGTCGGCCTGGCGATCCCCATCCACGTCGCCCTGGAGGAGACCACCGAAGAAGCGGAGTTCTGCGGCTGAGCCTGTGAATGCATGCTTGCCGATGTAATCCCAGCCCGGGTTATCGAAGGGATTGTCGCCATCGAGTATGGCGGTGATTCCAAGCCGATCGCCCTTGTTTCCCTGGAAATCCGTGATCGTGTCCTTCCAGGACCTCTTGACGTCCCTGGCCTCCCAGGCGAAGAAATCGGCGCCTTTGCCACCGGTCATCCGATCTGATCCTTCGCCCCCCTGGAGCCAGTCCTTGCCGTCTGCAGCGGTGAGAACGTCGCCGCCCCGGCCGCCCGAGAGGGCGTCGTTGCCCTGACGGCCGATGAGTAGGTCCTGGCCTGCCTGTCCCACCAGCTCACTGTTCCGCCTGGTTGCCACCAGTCGGTCGTTGCGCCGGCTGCCGATCTTCTGATCCACCAGGGTGGCGGCTTTAATGGCGTTCCGATTGGCCTCCAGGGTGAGGAACATCGCCTGGGCGGTCATTTCCTGGCCACTTTGGGTGTTATGAATCGTGTCGAAATACAGGAAGTTATCGGTTTGATCTTCTGTTAGCTGTTCGTTCGTTGACTGGGCAAAGCTGAATGTGTTGCTAATGTCATAGCTGGCGAAGTTGCCAAGCTTTGATCCGTAAGACTGCCAATTGTCTCCAAATTCTGGAGAGAAGTAGGTCAGCGCTGCGTAGGGGAACTCTGCGTTCAGTTCCTGCACCATCGCGGCGTAGTCGGCTTGGAATTGCTCCAGGCCATCAGCCTTCACGAAGCTTGCCCAGCTCGTCACCCATTCCGGTGCATCCGGTTGCTTGGCTTGCAGGAGGAGGCCGCTGAGAAAGGGCATCTGGTAGGCAACGCCATCCACCACGCCGCGGAAGTCGGCCAGGGCAAAGGTCAGCAGCTGGCGACTGCCACCGGCACGTAGTTGGACGGTGAGGTTGTTGCGCATGTTGATCATCACCTGATCCAGAACACCTTCAATGTCTGGGTTCGCGGCGATGGATGCGATCAGGAGGTCGTTGGAGCCCCCCTGGATCATGGTGAGTTCGTTGGAGGCTGGCCGTACGCCTTGCCGCAGAGCCGTGAGGATCTGGTTCTGAACGCCTGTTTGGGCCAGCTTCGGATAGGCCGTGGAAAGCAACTCCTCGCCACCCGGCACGGTGATCACGTCGTAGAGGGAGCCGGTGGCGCTGGTGGCGCCACCGATGGCGTAGGAGGGACCAGCCGGCGTGCCGATGCCCGGGGTGGCCACATACGGATTGGCCAGGGCGTAATAGAACGCAGGGATGTCCAGGTCGTCCGGTGATGTCTCTGAATCGGTGGCGATTCCCAGGAGGTTGCGCAGGCCCAGCTGGCAACCGAAGTTGGCATTGCTGAAGGTGACACCACTCCAGGCAGGCGCGGCGGTGGGAGCCTGGACTGTCTTCTGGATATAGGATCCATAGTCGCCATAGGAGCTGAGGCTGTCGCCGAAGCCATAAAGACCCCGGAATAGATTCTTGCTCGAGGGATTGGTTTTGGTGGTCACTTTGTTCTTGCTGGTAGGTATTTAGCGTATATTGGTGGAAGATTTAGCGGATTGAATATGGGAATCTTGTTTCAGTCTGAACTCGGTTTGATTCGCAATGTTCAGTTGATGCTGGCTGTGGAGCTGTTCGTTGGGCTGATGTTGGGATCGATCGGGCTGGGTTGCTGCGTCCACGGCCGCAAGACCGGGCGCCGCTGGCTTGTCGCGGCTGCCTGCAGGTCGGGACGTCTGGCGACAAGGAGGCTGGAACCAGCCAGTTCAGCGCCGCTCACATCCTCGCCATCGCGCTGATCTTGGCCAACTTGTCGGGGGAGAGGCCCTCCAGCTCTTCGATGCTCACCAGCCCATCTTTGAGGAAGCTGGCAAAAACGAACAGCAAGCCGGTTAAGCGGAAATCGAACCGTCCTTCGATTTCGTGGCGTCGGATGCTGAGGAAATCATGCAACTGCCAGACCTCTTCTGAACCCGTGAGCTTGGCCACCTTGCCACGCAGATCACCGATCAGCGATTCCACCTCCCGGGCCATGGCACGATCAAAAACGGCTTGAGCCAGGCCCTGCTCTTGTGTTGTCCAGCCGGCCACCTCGGTTTCCATCGGCCCCATGTTTTTACAGAGACGCTATCGGCTGGTTTTCGGCAGCGCGAGCCCAGTGGGATCCACGATGTGATCTGTGATGAACTGCCGCCGCCGTTCGGGCAGTTGGAACCAGGGCAGCTGCGGATCTTCGTGGTGTTCCCAGTGGTAGCCGAAGTGATAGCAGGCCAACAAGGACAAAGCCGGTGTCAGGGGCAAGCTGCGGGAGTGATGGCGATCGACAGCTGTGGCGGCCCCTTCCCTGTGAGGCAGATAGGTGCCGAACAGAAACAACTGGATGGAACTGAGCAGCAACGGCAGGATCCAGAACAGCAGCAGGTTGGCCAAGGGCTGCGGTGTCAGCCCATTGAGTAGCAGGGCGCTGATCAGCCAGAGGCCCAGCAGGCCGGCCATCTGGGCCGGGCTGAGGTACTTCGCCATGAAGCGGACATACCAGGCCGCGGCACTGCGGTGGTGGCCATCGTGATGATCGGGATCGCTCTGGCTGGCGGGGGCGAGGTGGTGGCGCTGATGGTTGTGGCGACAGCTCTCCCAGGGGAGGCAGGCATAGAGGCCCAAGGCCAGGCGGCCGAGTCGATCGTTCCAGCGCTGGGAGCTGGGCAGGAGCGAGCCGTGCATGGCGTCGTGGGCGACGATGAACAGGCCTGTCTGCAGGAAGGTTCGAGCCAGCACCGCCAGGATGATCAGGGCCGGTGGCAGAGAGGCTCGATCAAGGGGGAGCAGCACGGCCAGGCTGGCGGCCCAGGCCCCGATGATGCCAACAGAAAACCACAGCCCCCGAAGCGGGGACTGTGGCGTCAGTTGGCAACCTGGCTGGCAGGAGCGACCGATCAACGGGCGAACTTGAGCAGCTCGGCGGCTGAGGCCAGCAGATCAATGGCGACGAAATAGATCTTGCCCTGGGGATCCAGCAGGAAGCGCCAGGCCACATTCATGCCCACGCCGGCGCCGAACCAGGGGGTCTGCACCTTGCCGGTCACCTTGATTTGGGTGAAGCCACCATCCGAGGGTTCGATCACGCCCCGATCTGGCAACAGCTGGAGGTTCTGGCAGTCTTCGCGGAAGAAGCGCAACACGGCATCGCGGCCCACAATCGGCCTCTGGAACGGGGGTTGCAGGGCACCGTCAGGCAGGAACAGCTCAATCAGATTGTCGAAGTCGTTGGCATTGAGCAGATTCATATACTCAATCACCGTGGGGTTAGCCACGCCTTCGATCACAACACTGCTGCGCTGTTCAGGAGCGGTGGGGAGCACGATGGGCTCGTTCACCCGTTCGACGACGACGCCTTTGCCGGGATCAAAACCCATGTCAACGACGAAGTTGCGCAGCACAGTGATCTGCTGACCCTTGTCGATCGTTTTGAGCGACTCGAGCACGGCGGCGGCGTTGGCCGAGAGCTGGTAGCCGGCGGGGATCGGGGCGACGAGGCCCTGCTCCATCCATTCGCCCAGCTTGTACCAGAAACCCAGTTTGATGTTGACCGACCAGGAGGCGTACCAGCGGCCAAACTCGGTGTCGGCGTGGTTGGCCAGATCACACATCACCTGGCTCTGCTCGGCGAAGTTCATCCCGCGGATGCGGTTGAGCATCGGCTCGGCGAACTGCATGCGGGCGGCTCCCGGAGCGGCGATCGTGATCGTCTTGCCCATTTCGAGGTAGGCGTACCAGATCAGCGCCAACTGATCTTCAGCGCTGAGCAGGTTGTAGCGAGCTGTCAGAGCCGGTACGACGTCTGCCGACTGGGTCTCGGGGAAAATCTTCGTAGCCCTGTCAAGGGTGAACATGCGATCTCAGTCAATGGATTCGATACAAAACCTAAGACAGCGCCTTGCGGCTTGTTTGGGTGGGTAACCGTTTGGCATGTCAGCCAGAGCGCTCCGGTCTGTGTTCGGCGCTGCTGGTGCCTCCCTGGGGCCAGGTTCCGTTCACCAGGGCTTTCCGTGCTGCAGGCCATTGGCCTGAGCGCTTGGAAGGGCTGCCGGGCCTCGCTCGTGGCAGACGTCGCCAGAGGCTGCGCTTGCAGCCGGGGGGCTTGCGACAACCAACGCATCAGCTTTGCGGATGGTGGCGCCTTGCCAGGTCGGCAGCTTTGGCTGAATCTGCTGTTGATCTGAGTCGGCCTTAGTCCTCTGGCGCTGTCGCCGTGCTGCCGGGGCACCGGATCAACCCCGGCGCGTACAGTGGCGCTGCCGAGCCAGTAGCACAGCCGCTTTCGGCGCAAGGTCGCTGACGCGGTTCGCTACCGCCAGAGTTTGCACTGGCCTTAAGCCGAGGCCGCCTGCCGCCGCTGCAGTCCAGCGCTGATTGCCGCCAGGCCTGCCAGGCTCAAAGCCCCTCCGGCGGCGAGGAAAACCAGGGTCTGGAGCAGCAGCAGCACCAGGCCTAAGGCCGAAAACGCCTTGATCTGAATCTTGGCCTTAATCAGCAGGCCCAGCAGCAGCAGCACGGTGGCCTGCAGGCTGACGATCTTGGCGGCGCCCAGCGGGCAGAAGGGATTGGGTAACAGAATGAACGCTCGCAGTCTGCCTCCATGCTGACGGGTAAGGCGTCTCAGTGTGGTGGTCCATTGGGCCCTCCCTGGCTGTAGAGCTCCTCTTCAGAGCGGCGATTGAAACGGCCTCAGGCCCAGGCCCCCAGAGCTGTTGGCCGAGAGCCATCGGCGCGTGAGCCCGCCGAACCCGGTGTGAAAAGTGGCTGAGCTTCTTCGCTCCATTGGCGGCAGCGCTGTCTTGCTGGTTGGTAGGGGGACGCGTGCGGACTTGGCGCTTGGAAGTGGGTCTGTGCCACGCGCACCTGGGGTGGTTGCGGCCGTCTGATCAGCGGGCGCTAAGTGCAGGTAGCAGCGGACAAGCGATTGGCTGGTTCAAACACATCCATCAGCGCAGCAAAGGCTCTGCGGCTTCACGCCCCTTGATGGCACACTCCTCATCGATCACACCATCTGATGCGCCAGAAACACCAAGACCTCCAACAATTTTGTTGTCCACCAAGAAGGCAATGCCGCCAGCATTAAGGGTGATCCCCTTAATGGGTACCGCTGGAAAGGCCCAGGTGCCAACACCCACTCTTTTTTTGGCTACTTCGTAGATCTTGACAGTGGAATTGACCTTCATAATGGGCCCCAGGGTGATGATCGTATAGGCCTTGTTGAAGCTGTGTTCAAGGGTATGCGGAGTGGCGTCGTCCCCTCGCAGTACGGCAACGATCGCTCCTTCTGCGTTGACGACCGTGGCCGTGACCCTGTAGCCCCGCTGCTGGCAGCTATCCACAGCCATCTCTGCAGCCCGAAAGGCTGCATGGGCAGGAAGAAATGGCTTCATGGCAACAGCGGCATGAGCAGTTGATCCAGTCAACATGGCGTAGCTGCTTACACCCACCAGGCTCAAGCAGATTAAAAATTTCAAAAACTGTAGAGCCTCATGAAAACAAATGTTCCTAGGGTCAAGGCGGAATCTTTCAAAAGAAAACGCTTCACTTATCAGATTCTAGTCCATGGGTTGGTGTGTCCAGCGGCCCTGGGTAGGGTTTTCTGGTGATATACAATGTCAGAGGCCAGGTGATCTTGTGCCGTTGTGTTGGCTTTCCCCAGACAGCTGCAAGATCGTTGCTGATCAAGTCGATCGGGTCTTGACCCAGGGCCTTGACAAATGAGCCACTGGCGGACCAACTCCGTAGATATCCTTTGAGTTCGGTTAAATTCCAATCTTGTTCGATTGACAGAGGTGACTGAATCAGCTCAGGCAGAATGAGTGGATCAAAGGGCAGTGTGATCGATCGGTAGCAGTCGTCAACCAGGGCTCGTTCTGGCGGCCAATAAGGGCCGACAACCTTGTGATAGTAAGTTTGGACAATGCTATTAATTGCGTCGCTGGTTGTTCCAAATAATCCATAGGTCCAAGCGGCCAGAATTCCACCTGGCTTCAGCACACGTTCACATTCGGCAAAAAAGGCGTTGAGGGGAAACCAGTGAAGAGCCTGGGCCACCGTAATGACATCCACGCTTCCCGCTGCCAGTCCACTGGCTTGCGCTGGTGCCACCCGATAGCTCACCCGATCATGGGGTTCACGGTTCTGCAGCTGAGCTTCGCTGGCGTCGGTGGCGGTGACGGTTTCAAAGATGCTGGCCAGGGCCACGGCCGCCTGGCCACTGCCGGTGGCGCAATCCCAGACATGCTTGTGTTCCACACATTGCTGAGCAATAATCTCAAAGAGTTGCGAAGGATATTTAGGGCGAAAGGCGCCGTAGTACTGGGCAACACTTTCGAAGTGATCCGTGGTCATCTTGATGGATCTAGCTGTTTGTAGTCTAGTTGCTTTCATGTGCTGTTGTTGGCCTTTGAGTAACCAGAAAAAACTGCAGGTTTTAACGGTTTGGACCAATCGTGCATCTGTGGACAGGGGACAGTAATTTCTGCTTGAAATCTTGAAATGATCACGAATAGGCTACAGCCATTGATCTAGCCAGCCTGGGGGTTCGCTGGATTG
>CAIZOZ010000224.1 GCA_903934745.1 uncultured cyanobacterium | reverse complement strand
GCGTTCAGGCCCAGCTTCTTCGGTGACAACTCCATAAGCGTTCGCCTATCTCATCGTCGCTGAAAAGCTCAGGTCTGCATCATCCTTGGGGGGGCCTTGTCAGTGGGGCCTGCGTAAGCGCGGCGCTGCCATCGTGTTCAGGGCATGGTCAGGGCCAGCGCTGGTTGCCTGTACCGGGCTTCGGATCGCTGCCCCGAGGGCTGTAGCCGGCCACCGGAGCTTGCGACTAAATCCACGCCTGGACGGGAAAACGCCTCGTAGGCTGGCGGGCCAATGCGGGGTGTTGAAGTGGCGATGCTCTCCCAAGGGCGGTTTGCGTTGGGAAGAGGGGCTGCGCATGGGCTAATGGGGCATGCGGGGATGGAAGGGGTTGCGGGAATTATGAATCCTCGATTATTCGCCCAGCTCCACCAGCATCTCGTTCGGCTGCCTTGAGGCTATCTTTGGCTGCATTGAGTGCGCCTTGAAAAGACTTGCAGGCTTCACCTTCTATCCAGTGATCGACAATAGCAATATTTTTATCGATTGATTTATCAAACCAAATTAACGGATCGTCGAGCTCATTTTCTAGCTGATTCTTGATTGTATTATCCGTAGTTTTCAGGATTTGACTAAAAAGTTCTGCCCTGTCATCTATGTAAATTTGTTGGATAAGTGGTTCGATTTCCGATGTCTTTGTCAATTGTCTGCGAAGATTTACTTTTAATGTTTTATCGAGCTTTGGGTTATTTAATAGTTGTTTTGCTTCTATTATCAGCGGATTTCTGTTAACGAAAATCTCATCGATGCTTAAGCCACCGCGTGCAATTACTGCTTCACACAGGTATTGTTTCGAATATTTGGCAAGAGCTGCCTCTCCGTTTTTTGAATATGCTAATTTAATTCCTGCATCAGTAAAGTCAAAATCGATGGAATTATTTATTTTTTCATAGGAGCTTAAATCCGCTCCTCTGTCCACTGCCGCCTTGAGCTCTGCATGATTTGCCTGTAGCGTGCTGTGAATATCTTTTTCGACAAGTGTTTGAAAAAAATGTATCCTGCCATTGGTCTCTCCTTTTATATCACCAATTAATCTTTGTTGAATGTATTCAGATCTATGAAATTCCTTTCTTAGGTCGCGAGGAATATCATTTATATTTTTGTAGATATCGTGTGTCACGTCTGAAAACTCTGTTCTGGATTCACGTAAGATGTCGCTAGCTTCATGGGTCGCATCTGCGCTTACTTCTTTTTCTTTGAGCTGCATCCAGTTATTGAATTCGGCTAAATAAACTTTAGGTTTTCGTAACCTTAGTATTGTTGCTTGCAGTTCTGCGGCGACGGGACTCTTGTCGTAATGAGATGCAGCCTTTACGAATTTACCAGAAAGAATTTCGGCTTGCAGTTTAATATCGGAGGGGGACATCGTGTTCAGGGGTACGGCAAGTTTATGGCTCCCTTCGCTGATGAGATCTTCGTATTTCATGTTTTGTACCTCATAATATGTCTTTTCTATCTTCTTTGTTATTGTTATCTCCATGTTGTGCTCAAGGAAGCTCGTTGCGCTTTCTCTCCCTGTTATATTGGGTGCTTGACGCACAAGATTCGCTTTCATTTTATTGATCAGTTTGGTGGTTTGACGTTCCTTGTATATAAAGTAAGCTAGGCCCAAGCTAAAACCAACTACTGGTATACCCACTTTCCCATATTTTGATATCCCCCCCGCCATGGCGTGGAGGCGCTGCAGTTCCTCCTGGCGGGTCTGTTCAATCGCCAGCAGCTCCTCCAGCAGCTCCGGATGGTTCTGGCTTAGGTGCTCGATCGCGCTGGGCACGCCTTGCGGGTCGTCAGCCCTGGCCTTGGCTTGCGCCTGCAGCTGCTGGCCGGCCTCGGCGCCCAGTCGCTGCTGGCAGAGTTGCTGCAGGGCCCTTGCGATGCCGGGCTGGTCGTAGCCCTCTTCATCCAGCCAGGTGAACCAGTGGCTGAGGCTGTGGGCTTCCGCCTCTGGCTGGTTGTGGATCTCCTCGGCGATGGCCAGCAGTCCTTCGCTAAGCACAAGCTCCTGGTCAGGGCTGAGGCAGGGTTCAGGTTTGGGGCCGTTGCCTGGGACAGGCTCATGGGCGGCGGTCGCCATTGCGGTTGGTGGCTCGAAGGCAGCGGTTGGGCCTTGAGCCGCGTTCTTGGCTTGTGCACCCATGGCCACGACGTCATCATTAATTGTGCCTTAATCTAACCGGGTTTTCTCTCAGTAGTTCAGGCAATATTTGTCGTGCTCCGGTGTTGGTTGGTTAAGGCCGCGGCCGAGCGGGAGGTGACGGCCCCAGGGCCATGGCGCTTGGTGCCGCCAAATAACGGTTGACGCCAGCCGGCGGCTGGGCCTTCCCCTTCGATCTCAGCCGCAATGGCGGTATCCAGCCGCCTCATCGGTGGCCTCCACCAGGGCTTGATCGTTGTTCCAGGCCAGGGCACCCGGCTCCCCTGCCACCAGTGCGCCCGCCCCCGTTCCCGGCGCCCTGAAATGCCGCAACCGCCAGTTGTTGGCTTGGTTAAACTAAGTCCACGTTGTCATCGCTGTCCGTGCGCCAGGTCAACCTGCACGAAGCCAAGACCCACCTCTCCCGGCTGGTGGCGGAGGCGGTGGCGGGCGAAGGCTTTGTGATCTGTAAAGCCGGCAAGCCGCTGGTGCAGGTCACGCGGTTGACCGGCGCTGAGGACGCATCCACTCCCCCCCGGCGCCGCCTCGGTCTGCTGGCGGGTCAGTGTTCGGTGCCCGACGACTTCGACCGGATCGCCACCGAGGAGATCGCCGATCTGTTCGAGGGCCTGGCGGTTGCCGCGCCCAGCTCCGGCGGGCTGTGAAGCTCCTGCTTGACACTCACCTCCTGGTCTGGGCGATGGGCGAACCGGCCCGCCTCGGGCCTGCCCTGCGCGAGCTGCTGGAGGATCCGCAGCACACCCTGTGCTTCAGCGTCGCCTCCCTTTGGGAGCTGGTGATCAAGGCGGCCCTGGGGCGCGAGGGGTTTCAGGTGCAACCGTCGCTGCTGCGGCGCACCTTGCTGGATGCCGGCTTCGTGGAACTGCCGATTGAGGCCGCCCACGTGTTGGCGGTGGCCCAGCTGCCGTCCCTGCACCGCGATCCTTTTGATCGCCTGCTGCTGGCCCAGGCCGAACGGGAAGGGCTGTTGTTGCTCACCGCCGACGCGCTGGTGGCCCGCTATCCCGGTCCGGTGCGCCATCAGGGCAGCTTCTGAGGGGTTCAGCACGGATGGCCTGGTCAGGACCTGCCGGGTCAGCGATCACTCCACAGGCCAGAGCGGCACCACCTGGCTGCGGCGCATGGTGCTGTCGAAGGTCGCCAGTGGCAGACCGTGGGCCAGGGCGGTGGCCACGATCAGGCGATCGGCTGGGTCGCCGTGGAAATCGGCGGGCAGGGAGTTCACGCAGATCACCACCTCGCAGTCGAGAGGCAGCACCGTGATCACGTCCGCAGCCGCGGCTCGGCGCAACCAGTGTTCGAAGGGCCGATCCAGCTGCAGGCGCCCCTTGGCTTGCAGCATCTGCGCTTCCCACAGGCTGATCGCCGCCAGCCGCAGCTGGCCGGCCTGGGCTGCCTGATCGATGGCCCGCCGTTGCCGGCTTGTCAGTTGGGGTGAACCGAGCAGCCACCACAGCCAGAGGTGGGTGTCGAGCAGAACGGTCACTGCAGGGCTTCAAAATCGCCTGCCTGCAGCACCGATTCCTCCGGGGATGCCAGCAGAGAGCCACTTCCGCGCAGTTGTTCCCAGGGTCGGGCGTCCTGGCCGGCTGGCCCCGGCGGTGGCGACAGTCGGGCCACGGCCTTGCCGCGACGGCAGATGGTGATCGGCTCGCCACCGGCCTCCATTTGCCGGATCAGCTCCAGACACTGGGCGCGGAAGGTCGTGACGGAAATGTCCATTTTCCGATCTTAGTGCCCATTTTCAAGCAGTCGGCTTTCGGGGATGCGTTCTCCCTGGTCTTGCGGGAGCCGCCCCACCCGCTCACGCCTCCGCTGAAGTGGCTGTAGCCGCTCGACGCCGCTCCCTCCCCATCGCCCGCGCTCCAGGCTTCGCCGCCCATCCAGCCCAGAGCCCCCGCCTCCCCCGCCACCAGCTCGCCGATCGGCGTTGTGCCAGGCAGGGCTGCGATCAGGGCCTCGGCCCAGGCCGGCGCCAGGGCCAGCACCAGCTCGAAGTCCTCGCCGCCCCCCAGGCCCCAGGCCTGGGCCTGGGGCAGGCTCGCCATGGCTGGATCGAGGGGTAGGCGGCGGCGATCGAGCCGGGCTGAGCAGCCGCTGCTGGCGGCAATCGCCGCGGCCGCCGCCGCCAGCCCGTCGCTGCTGTCGCAGCCGCCCACCCGCCAGGGTGCCGCCGCCGGGCGACTGGCCATCAGGGCCCGCACCGCATCGAAGCGGGGCACAGGGCGCTGGTGGGCGGCGATTGCCCGTTGCACCAGGGCTGGATCCAGGGTCTCGGCGCCGATTTGGCCCTGCAGCAGGGCCAGCCCCAGGCGGCTGAGGCCGTGGGGGCCCGTGCACACCAGCCGGTCGCCGGGGCGGCCATCGCCGCGGCGGATCGGGCCGGAGCCGGGGGCTGTGGCGGACAGCGCCAGCCGCCCGATCGCCGTGATCGCCAGCAGGCGCTGGGCGCCACCACTGCAGTCGCCCCCCAGCAGCACGCCGCCGTAGGTCTCCAGGGCTTCCCTGAGGCCGCCGTACACCCCTTCCACCCAGGCCCAGGGCGTCGCGGCCGGCGCCACCAGGGCCACCGTGATCCCCACCACTTCGCTGCAGCCCATCGCCGCCAGATCCGAGAGGTTGGCCGCGGCTGCCCGCCAGCCCACATCCGCCGCCGCGGTGGTGCTGTCGCTGAAGTGGATCCCCTCCACCAGCACATCGGTGTTGACCACCAGCGCTGGGCCGTCTCCGGCCGACCCGCCCCCCGGCAGGTTCAGCAGGGCGGCATCGTCGGCGAACTGGCCCGGTGGCGCAAAGGCCCCCAGCCGGCGGATCAGTTCCCACTCGCCAAGATCCGCCAGGGTTTCCTGGTGCCCGTCACCGCTGGCGTCGCTGTTCGGACCCTGCGCCCGTGACCTGGGCTTCATGGTGCCGGCAGTTCCGTCCTGTGCCGTGCGGTCCATCGCCCTCAGGCGTGGGGTTGCAGGTTCTCGGCTCCGTCAATCACCGTTGCCTTGACGATGCCGTCGTCGGCGGTGAGCTCCTCCATCACATCGAAGCCATCCACCACATAACCGAAGGCGGCATAGCGGCCGTCGATCAGGTTGAGGCCGGCGGGGGTGAGTTCGGGCTCGAACAGGAACAGGAAGAACTGGGAGGAGCCATCGTCCAGGCTCTCGTCCGAGTGGGCCCAGCCCAGGGTGCCCTTGGCGTTGAACGGCAGCACCGGCTCCGCCTTGAACAGGCCCAGTTCCTCGAAGGTCTGGTTGTAGAAGGGCAACGCCTGGCCCGGCACCATGATCTCCAGCGGCACATTCCGCTCCGCCTTGGTCTGGGGATCGATGTAACCATCGGCATCGCCGGCGGGATCACCGGTCTGCAGCACGTAGAAATCTTCAGCCCGGATGAAGGGCAGCTTGTCGTAGAAGCCCCGCTGCACCAGGTCCACGAACGCGCCTGCCGTGAGGGGTGCGTTGTAGCCATCCACCACGGCGATCAGATCGCCCTTGGTGGTGGTGAGCCGCACGCTGGCCCGGCCCAGCAGCCTGGGCAGATCGGCGTACTCCTCAGGGATGGTGAAGGGAAACGGACCCACCAGCAGGGCTTCGGCATCGCCGATGCTGGTGAGAACGTCGCGACGGGCGTCGAGGAAGGTGTCCCGTTCCTGGCCATCGGCCGCGCTCACCAGCAGTTGCAGCTGGCCGGTCAGCTGTTCAAACAGCGCTTCGGCCTTGGGCCGGTCGCTGGGCGGGAAGCTGGCCAGGATCGCCTCCCGCTTCGAGGCGAACAGGGACTGGCTGCGGCGCACGCTCGAGGCCAGGGAGGGCCAGCGCTTGGCGCGCAGATCGTCGCTGGTGCTCTCGAGCCGATGCTGAATCTCCTGAAGATCCTTCTGCTCGATCGGTAGGGCGTTGCGCAGCAGGGCTGCCGGATCGGTCACGGCGTTGCCCTGGGGCAGGGCGGCCCAGGCGCTGGGTACGGCCAGCAGCAGGATCAGCAGGGCCGCCAGGCTGGCGCTGCCGAGCTGGTGCCAGGCGCTGCCCAGGATGGGGCCAGCGCGTCTGGCGAGGCCTCTGGAGCGAGGCTCTGCCCCGACGAACGCTGGCCCAGTGCCCATGGTTCCCCTGTCACTGTGCGGACTCTGGCACAGGCTCCCGGAACAATTGGTGGCTCGGCCCGGGGGCCTTGCCGGTAGCCAGACGTACAATCCACCGGATCCGAACCGCCGGAATGATCTCCAGCAACGATTTTCGAACCGGAACCACCATCGAGCTGGATGGCCAGGTCTGGCGGGTCGTCGAGTTTCTGCATGTCAAGCCCGGCAAGGGCTCGGCTTTCGTACGCACCAAGCTCAAGGCGGTCCAGAGCGGCAACGTTGTGGACAAAACCTTCCGCGCCGGCGAAACCATGGCCCAGGCGGTGCTCGAGAAGGCCACCCTGCAGCACACCTACATGGAGGGTGATGACTTCGTCTTCATGGACATGTCTTCCTATGAAGAAACCCGCCTGACGGCCAAGCAGATCGGTGATGGTCGCAAGTATCTCAAAGAAGGGATGGAGGTGAGTGTCATTTATTGGAATGGCAAGCCCCTCGAGGTGGAGTTACCCAACTCGGTGACGCTTCAGGTCACCCAGACCGATCCGGGTGTCAAGGGTGATACAGCCACCGGCGGTACCAAGCCCGCCATCGTGGAAACCGGCGCCCAGGTGATGGTGCCGCTGTTCATCTCGATCGGTGAGAAGATCAAGATCGACACACGCACCGATAACTATCTCGGTCGGGAGTCCTGATCGCCATGCAGCTCGATCACGACCAGCTCCGCTCTCTCCTGGCCCTGCTCGGCGAAAGCGACATCCAGGAACTCTGTCTCGAAGGCGACGACTTCCGGTTGGAGGTGCGTCGCAATTTGCCCGCCGCCGCTCCGGTGGCGATGGTGCAGGCTCCCGTGCTGGCGCCGCTGCCTTCGCCCCAAGCCGTCGCCGCCCCGGCG
>CAIZOZ010000223.1 GCA_903934745.1 uncultured cyanobacterium | reverse complement strand
CTCCGCCGCCTTGGCGTAGGCGCCATAACCAGAGGCGTCCCGATCGCCATAGCCATAGCCATAGCCATAGCCATAGCCATAGCCATAGCCATAGCCATAGGCTTTGCCATAGCCAGCGCCGCGACCGACGGGCTGGTTGGCCAGCACACCGAGCACATCCACGCCGGTCTCACGCACCCGCTGCAGCGCCTGCCCCGGCAGGTCGCGGTTCACCCGCGACAGGCCCACCAGGAACAGCAAACCGTCAAGATGACCTGCCAACAGCACCGGATCACTGAGCAGGAAGGCCGGCGGTGTGTCGAACAGCACCAGGTCGTAACCGGGCAGCTGCCGGATCGCCTCCACCACCACGCCGCAGCGCTCCGAGCTCAGCAGCCGGGTGGCATCGGGCGGCATCGGCCCGGAGCTGAGCAGATCGAGCCCATTCTGAATCGGCTGGATGGTGCTCTCGATCGCGATCGAGGCATCGGTGAGCAGGCTCGAGAAGCCCACGCCGTTGTCGACGCCCACGTAGCGATGCAGCATCGGCCGGCGCATGTCCGCATCCACCAGCAGCACCCGCTGGCCCAGGTCGGCCAGGGTCTGGGCGAACAGGGCCGTGGTGGTGCTCTTGCCCTCCCCCTGAATCGAGGAGGTGATCGCCACCAGCCGCACCGCCTTGTCGGCCCGCAGCATGCGGAAGTTGGCGAACAGGTTGCGCAGCGACTCCTTGATCTCGAAGCGCAGGCCGCTGGCCATCGCCGCCAGCGCCAGGCTGATCGTGTTGACATCGCGGCCCGGCAGGTAGGGCACCACCCCCAGCAGCGGCAGCCCCTGACCCTCCTTGATCAACGCCTCCTTCAGCTCCCTGGCGGAATGGAAGACGTGATCCAGGCGATCGCGCAGCAGCGCCAGGCCCACACCCGCCAAGGCCCCGAGCGCCAGGGAGAGGGCCAGGTTGCGGGGCACACTCGGCGCCACTGGCCGACTGGCGAAGGCGGGAGGGGAGAGGATGTGCCAGGGCAGGGTGCGCTGGGCCATCTGCAAGCGGAAACTTTCCCGCGCCTGGAAATAGGAGGTGAGGTTGTCGCGGGCCAGCTCCAGCTGCTGCTGCAGGCTGTCGTACTGCTTGATCTGCTGCGGGTTGGCGGCGAAGCGCCGGCTCAGCTGATCGAGCTGTCGCTGGATTTCCCGCTGCTGCGTGAGGTTCTGGCTCAGCTGCGACTGCAGCTCCGCCAGCCGGCGCCCCTGCAGCAGCGGCCGCAGCCGATCACGCTTGGCCCGCAGCTCGCGCACCTGGGGGGCGTTGTCGTGGAAATTGGCCTCGGCCTCCGCCAACGCCGTCTCGACGGCATTGAGGTCGTCGAGGGGGGCCGCACTGTTGGTGGGGGCCAGGGCCCGGCCGGCAGCACTCCCGCTTCCGTTGGCCTGGGCCTGGGGGCCAGCCGCCTGCTGCCCACCAGCCGCGGAGCCAGACAGCGCACCCGGCAGCACCAGGGGCGCCGACGCCACGCTGGCGCCGAGCTGGCCGCGACGCACCGCCGCCGCCTCCCCCATCAGCCGTGCCTGCTCCTGCTGCAGTGACTTGATCTGGACGCCCAAACCCTCGCGCTGGCCCTGGATCACGCCGGCCTGCTGCTCCGGCTGTACGTAACTGTTGGCGAGGCGGAAAGCCGCCAGCCGGTTCTGCAGATCGCCGAGGCGATGCTGCAGGGCCGGCGCCTGCTGATCCAGGAAGGCCAGGCCCTGGGTGAGCTTTTCCTGCCGCTGGCTGAGGGAGTACGCGAGATAGCTGCGGCTGAGTTTCTGGAGGATCGCCTCCCCCTGGGCCGCATCGGGCCACTGCAGATTCACCAACAGCACGCCATCGATGCCCCCCTTGCGATCGCCGGCCGCAGCCACCGTCACCCGGGCAGCCAGGGAACCGGGGGCCAGGCCCAGCTGGCTCTCCAGAGGCTCCAGCAACAGGGGACTGGTGAGCACCTCGATCAGGGTGCCGGTGTTGGTGCGACCACCTCCCTGCAGGGCAAGACTCTCCAAATCGCTGCCCGTATCCGACGGGGCGCTGTTGCTCTCCTGGTTGATCGGATCGCTGACCAGCAACTTGAAACTGCCCGCGAAGGTGGGCGAGAAAGCCCGCTGCAGGAACGTGATTCCCGCCCCCACCAGCACCGAGGCCAGCATCACACTCACGGCCAGGCGCCGCCGCCGGCGCAGAGCCTGCAGCAGCTTGCCCAGATCAATCTCGTCGCCCTCGCCGGCCCCGGCAGGCGACTGGGCCAGCGCCAGGGAGGGCGCGGCGCCGTTGCTGCTGTTCAACATCTCAGGCCCTGGGCAAGGCGGCAGGAATCACGCAACAATCCAGACGCTACGCGTGTCTTCGGGGCAGCTGAGTATAGATTCAGAAAGCGTTGACGCCCCGCGCCTGCACCTCCTTGCTGCAGGTAATTTATTTGTCCGTTCTGACAGGCTCTCGATGAAGCCGGCTGATCAGCCTTTGACTGCTGGAAGCCCGGCCTCCATCAGCCGCGGCGGCAGGCGCCGCATCGAGCGGCGCGCGATGGGGCTTCTGGCGGCTCTTGCCCTGCTGAGCCCGCTGACGTCGGCCCTGCCGGCCCTAGCCCGCCCCACCGCCCAGGCCACGACCCAGGCTGCGGCCGGCGGCGCCTCCGAGTTCGACGCCTACATCCTCGGTGCCGGCGACGGGCTTGAGCTCAGTTTTCTTTCAGCCGCCTTCACCAACCTGGGCGGCAGCTTCGAGTTGCTCAACGACGGCAGCACCAGCCTGCCGATGCTCGGCTCCGTGGTGCTCGATGGCCTCACGGTGAGCCAAGCCAACCGCTGGCTCACCGGCCTCTACAGCCGCTACCTACGCCAGCCCGGGCTCAACCTGCGCGTCGTGAAACCGCGGCCGATGCAGGTGTCGGTGGTGGGTGAAGTGGAAAACCCCGGCCTCTACCTGCTCAGCCCCGGTGGTGAAGCCTCCTCGGTGGAGGGCCAGAGCGGCAGCATCCCCGGCCTGCCCACGGTGGTGTCACTGATCCAGAAAGCGGGCGGCATCACCCTCAACGCCAACCTCGGCGACGTGCGCCTGCAGCGCCGCATCCCGAGCAACACCAACCAGCTCAAGGAAACCCAGCTTGACCTTGTCGCCCTGCTGCAACAGGGCGACAAGCGCCAGAACCCCTTTCTGTTCGACGGCGACACGATCGTGATCAGCCGCGCCGCGGCGCCACCGCCCGATCAGGTGCTGCAGCTGGCCGCCGCCAACCTCTCGCCCCAGAGCATCAACGTCAACGTGATCGGTGAGGTGAAAAGCCCGGGCAAGCAGCAGCTGCGGGCGGGCACACCGCTGATCCAGGCCGTGCTGGCCGCCGGGGGGCCCGTGGCCCTGCGCGCCAACCGCAACAACGTCGAGCTGGTGCGCATCAATCGCAACGGCACCGCCACCCTGCGCCGCTACGCCATCGACTACAGCCTCGGCGTCAGCGGTCCGCGCAATCCACCGCTGCGCGATGGCGACACCGTGGTGGTGAACCGCAGCGTCTTCGCCAACGGCGCCGATGCGATCAATGCCGTCGGCACGCCGATCACCGGGCTGGTGAACGTCCTCGCCCTGTTTCGCATCATTCAGGACTACAACAACACCAACACCAACTGACCGCCATGCCCCGGCCCGCCGACTCCCCGACCGCAGCCCCCTGGGCCCTGCTGTGGCTGGGCGGCATCGCTGCAGGGGTGTGGCTGCCGCTGCTCCTGATCGACCACCTGTCGCCACCCCTGCTGTCAGGCTCGCGACTGCGGCCCACCATCCAGCCGGTGGCGCCAGCCAAGGCTCAGGGGAAGGGGAGCCTGCCAGGCGCCATGGTCGATTTCGGCCCACTGGCACTGGCGGGAGCGGTCGGGGGCAAGCCCGGCACCGGGCCAACGCCGGCATCGCTGCTGCTGGGCAGTCGCGACGAGACGCCCCGGCT